>NZ_RZSL01000091.1:0-15860 GCF_003997355.1 Mesorhizobium sp. M1E.F.Ca.ET.041.01.1.1
GCCCCTCATTGCCCTGCCGGGCATTTCTCCCCGTATAGTGACGGGGAGAAAGGGGCCGACATCGACGGCTTCGCCAATCGCCGAGGGGTACGTCGAAGCCATGTCACGAAAATGTGATCGGCGCGCTTTAGGGGTCGAAAGGTCAAAATCCCCAGCCGCCTCAAGAAGCCAGAGGACAGCCCATGACCCAATCCCCTGAGACCCGCTTCCGCACCAGCCTGCTCGAGGAGAACGACGGTCCGCCCGTCAATCCCACCGACAACCGCACGATTGGCGAGATCATCGCCGCGCGCTTCTCGCGCCGCGGATTCCTCAAGGGTTCGCTGGCCGTCTCGGCCATTGCCGCCACGGTCAGCCCGCTGGCCCTCGTCGCCGCCAACGAGGCGCGCGCCGCCGAGGCCTCGGCCTTCAAGTTCGACGAGCTCGAGGCCGGCATCGACGACAAGCACCATGTCGCGCCGGGTTACGACGCCGACGTGCTGTTGCGCTGGGGCGATCCGCTGTTTGCCGATTCGCCGGAATTCGATCCGCTGAAGCAGTCGGCCGCGGCCCAGGCCAGGCAGTTCGGCTACAACAACGACTATGTCGGCTACATTCCGATCGATGGCTCGGCCGAGCACGGCCTGCTGGTCGTCAACCACGAATACACCAACCCGCATCTGATGTTCCCGGGCATCGTCAAGATTGCCGAGAAGGAAGGCAAGAAGGCCGCCGAGGTGGCGCCGCTCAGCAAGGAGCAGGTCGATGTCGAGATGGCCGCCCATGGCGGCACCATCGTCGAGATCCGCAAGCAAGGCGGCAAATGGCAGGTGGTGCGCGACGGCAAGCTCAACCGCCGCATCATGTCCACCACCGAGATGGCGCTCTCCGGCCCGGTCGCCGGTCATGACCGCGTCAAGACCAATGCCGATCCCTCCGGCGCCAAGGTCATCGGCACGCTCAACAACTGCGCCGGCGGCGTCACCCCCTGGGGCACGTACGTGATGGCCGAGGAGAATATCCACGGCTATTTCTCGGGCGAACTGCCGGAAGGCCACAGGGAAGCCGCCAACTACAAGCGGCTCGGCATACCGGAAGGCGCCTATGAATGGGGCGCGCATTACGACCGCTTCAACCTCGCCAAGGAGCCGAACGAGCCCAATCGCTTCGGCTGGATCGTCGAGGTCGACGTCAACGACCCGGATTCGGTGCCGAGGAAGCGCACCGCCATGGGCCGCTTCAAGCATGAGGGCGCCGAATCGATCGTCGCCAAGGACGGCCGCGTCGTCTTCTATCTCGGCGACGACGAGCGCTTCGACTATGTCTACAAGTTCGTCACCGCTGGTAAGTTCAATCCCAATGACCTCGCGGCCAGCATGGACCTGCTCGACGACGGTACGCTGCATGTGGCGAAGTTCGCCGAGGACGGTTCGGTCGAATGGATGCCGATCGTGTTCGGGGAAGGCCCGCTGACGGCGGAAAACGGTTTTGCCAGCCAGGCCGACGTTCTCATCGAGACGCGACGCGCCGCCGACCTGCTCGGCGCCACCAAGATGGACCGGCCGGAAGACATCCAGCCCAATGCCGGCAACGGCAAGGTCTATGTCATGCTGACCAACAATTCGAAGCGCAAGGCCGAGCAGGTCGACGCCGCCAACCCGCGCGCCGAAAACGCCTTCGGCCACATCATCGAGATCGTCGAGGACGGCGGCGATTTCGCCGCCACCAAGGGCAAGTGGGAAGTGCTCTTGAAATGCGGCGATCCCAAAGTGGCCGATGTCGGCGCCACCTTCTCGACCGCGACCACCGCCCATGGCTGGTTCGGCATGCCGGACAATTGCGCCGTCGATTCCGCCGGCCGTCTCTGGGTCGCCACCGACGGCCAGGGCCCGAAGGCCACCGGCCGCACCGACGGCTTGTGGGCGGTCGACACGGAGGGTGCCGCGCGGGCGACGTCGAAGCTGTTCTTCCGCGTGCCGATCGGCGCCGAAATGTGCGGCCCGCTGTTTGCGCCGGACGACCAGACCGCTTTCGTCGCCGTTCAGCATCCGGGCGACGGCGGCGAGGACTGGGAAGGCTTTGGCCGTCCCTCCTATTACGAGGACCCGTCGACCCGCTGGCCGGACTTCAAGCCGGACATGCCGGTGCGTCCGGCGGTCGTCGCCATCACCAGGCAGGGCGGCGGCAAGATCGCGGTCTGATCTTCGTAGCTGATCTCGAAAAAAGGGCTTCGGCGATCCGAAGCCCTTTTTTGGTCTCTCGCTACCCCACGCGTTGAACCACGGCCATGTTCAGGGTGGTCCTCAACCGGAAACCGATGGACTGGTAGAGTCCGACGGCCGCGACGTTGCTGGCATAGGCGTGGAGATAAGGAACCTCTCCCCGCGCCATGATCCGGTTCGCCACGAACAGCGACAGCAGCCTGGCAAGGCCGCCGCCGCGGAAATCCGGATGCGAGCACACGCCGCTGAGCTCGGTATAGCCGGGCTGCTTCATGCGCTCGCCGGCCATCGCCGCGAGCCTGCCGTCGATCTTCACGCCCCAGAACTCGCCGAGGCTCAAGGCCTCCAGCGTGAACGGACCGGGCTTGGTGAGCGACGCCAGAGCGAGCATCTCGGCGGCATCGTCGCGTGTCAGTCGTTGCACGCGCTCGTCGGACACGGCCTGCACCGGCTGCCCGGCAATCATCTGCACCAGGGATGCTGTCGAAACCGCGGCGATCTCCGCGGGCAGAGTGATTTCATCCGTCTGGACCAGGATGGCGCTTTCAAGCGGCGGCAGAAGCTTGCCCAAAGCCCGCAGGCTTTGCGCATCGTCCGCCGCGGTGGCGGCGAAAGGAACGATCGACGGCCGGTAGCGCCGGGCGAGGGTGTCGCCTTCCGCGAAGACCTGATGGCGCGTCGCAAGCGCGCTCCAGATGGGACGGTCGAGAACGTGTGTCATCGCGCGACGGCCTTGGGCGCGACGGCCTCGGCTTTTTCCGCACGGCGGTCGAGAGGGATCGCGGCCAACCGATCCTCGATGGCGGCGAGTTGACCAAGCAGCGGCCCGGAGAGGTCCGCGCATACTTCCGCGACAGCATCCTCGATGCGCGGCCAGACGTCGCGCTTCGCGGTGTCCATCAGCCGTTGGCCGCTCGCCGAGAGGGAGACGATCCTGCGCCGCTGGTCGTCGTTCGATTGCGCGACCTCGACCAGGCCCAGCTCGGTAAGCAACGAGACACTGCGCGTCACGCCCGGCTGCGCGATGCCGAGCGACTGCGCCAGTTCGCCGACCGGCAGCGGCCCCAGCCTGTCGAGCGCGGCGAGCAGGGGGTATTGGCTCGACTGGATCCGCACATCCAGGCGATCGAGCACGCGCTGCGTGTCGGCCTGCAATTGTTCGCCAACGCGCTTCAGCCTGCTGCCGAGGCAGAGAAAGCCGAGGGATCGCAAGATGTCTTCCATGGCTGGTCTCGCTTCAAATACATAACTTGATATATAACAACATATGAAAAGTCAAGGGCTCTCCGTTTCAGGCGGCCGACGGTCCCCGATACAGGCTCGATACCCGGTCGCCATGCGCGGGACATTTCCCCTTCATTCCAGGCCGATAGCATCCTATATGGCGCTGGGGCGACACAATCCGTCGCGTCAAGCGACTGATTCGAGGCCCGCGGGTCGGCGGGTCTTAGAGCAATTCCAGGAAAAGTGTGTAACGGTTTTCCGCCCGGAATTGCGTAAAAACAAAGAGATAGAGCGGTTCGGCGTTTCCGTGAAACGCTGAAACGCTCTGTTCATCGGGACGCGGAAGCTCATGCCCTCCCTGCGTATCCATATCGACAGGTTTCTTGAAGGCGCGGCGCCCAAGGTGCCGCGCCGCGAGCTGACGCATCTCGAGCGCCTGGCGCTGGTTCGCCGGCATGGCGACTTCTCGCTCGCCTATTCCACCGCCGTGCAGCAGAAACTGTCCTATTTCAGCGACGGCGACGGCTACATCGCCTTCGGCACCAAGATGAAGCACCATTTCGCCCTCGGCGATCCGGTGGTCGATCCGGCGGAAAGGCCCGGCTACATCAAGCGCTTCGTCGAGGCCGCCGGCGGCCCCTGGTTCGTGCAGATCGGCGCCGCCACGGCCAAGGTGCTGGCCGGGCTGGGCTACCGGGTCAACCGGCTGGGCGTCGACACCAGGCTGCACCTGCCGGCGCATGATTTCTCCGGCAAGCGCAACGAAACCGTGCGCTATTCCGAGCGCTGGCTGGCGAAGAAAGGCTTCACCTTCGCCGAGGACAGGGCCAACATGCTCCTCGACGAGGTTTCGCGGCTGTCCGAGAACTGGCGCGGCGAGCGCATCGTCAAGCGCTGGGAAATGGGCTTCCTCAACCGCCCCTTCGCCGACCATCTGGGCGCCGACATGCGCCGCTTCGTCCTGCATGGCCCCGAGGGCGAGCTCGTCGCCATCCTCGATTTCGATCCGCTGTTCAGCGACGGCAAGGTCATCGGCTACACCACCGCCTTCAAGCGCAAGCATGTCGACGCCACGCCGCATGCCGAGATCGGCCTGACCAAGTTCGCCGTCGACCGTTTTCGCGAGGAGGGCGTTTCGGTCGTCACGCTTGGCCTGTCGCCGCTGCTCGATGTCGAGCCGAGCGGCTTTACCGAATCGAATTTCTGGCGCGGCGCCTTCCAGCGCGCCTACCAGTCGCCCTGGGTCAACCGCTCACGCTTCAACCTGCAGGGCCAGGCGGCCTTCAAGCGCCGCTTCCATGGGCTGGAGGAGCCGACCTACATCGCCTTCCGCAAGGGCACGCCGATGGAGATGCTGGGGTTGTTGAGGTTGATCAAGGCGATTTGAAACAGGCCCTGTTCCTCGCCCCCGCGGAGCGGGGGAGAGGTGGCTCGGGCGAAGCCCGAGACGGAGAGGGGGACGACATCCGCGACGCCAGACCCCGGAGGGGGAAGGGTGCGCCAGAGTCAGCCGTCATATGAAGCTGCTGGAGCAGCGCATCCCCAAGCGCCGGCGCAGGCCCCTCTCCGTCCCGGCTTCGCCGGGCCACCTCTCCCCACTTCGTGGGGCGAGGAACTGGAGTTCCGTCAATTCCTCAACCTATACCCCGTCCTGAAGATCCATGCCACGATCGCGATGCAGACGGCCAAAAACACCAGCGTCATGCCGAGGCTGACGCCGACCGAGACATCCGCCTTGCCGTAAAAGCTCCAGCGGAACCCGCTGATCAGGTAGACGACCGGGTTGAACAGCGTGATCGTCTGCCAGATGCCGGGCAGCATGTGGATCGAGTAGAAGCTGCCGCCGAGAAAGGTGAGCGGCGTGACGATCAGGAGCGGCACCAGCTGCAGCTGCTCGAAGGTCTTTGCCCAGATGCCGATGATGAAGCCGAACAGGCTGAAGGTCACCGCCGTCAGCACCAGGAAGGCGATCATCCAGAACGGATGCTCGATCCTCAGCGGCACGAACAGCGATGCGGTGCCTAAGATGATCAGCCCGAGCAGGATCGACTTGGTCGCCGCACCCCCGACATAGGCGATGATGATCTCGAGATAGGACACCGGCGCCGACAACAGCTCGTAGATCGAGCCGACGAATTTCGGGAAATAGATGGCGAAGGACGCGTTCGAGATCGACTGCGTCAACAGCGACAGCATCATCAGCCCCGGCACGATGAAGGCACCATAGCTGATGCCGTCGATCTCGTTGATGCGCGAGCCGATCGCCGAGCCGAAGACGACGAAATAGAGCGAGGTCGAGATCACCGGCGAGATGATGCTCTGCAGCACCGTGCGGAACGCACGCGCCATCTCCACCCGGTAGATCGCCCACACTGCACGAAGGTTCATGGCGACGCGCGGATTCATGGCTCTTGCCTCAGAAGATTGACGAAGATCTCTTCGAGCGAGCTGTTCTTGGTGTCGAGGTCGCGGAACTGGAGGCCGGCGGCCTCGAGATCGCGGATCAGCGAGGCGACACCCGGACGGTCGCTCTGGTTGTCATAGGTATAGGTGATCTCGTTTCCGTCCGCGGACAGCTCCAGCGCATAGCGCGACAGGCCGTCCGGCAGGGCTGTGAGCGGCGCGCGCAGTTCGAGCGTCATCTGCTTGCGGCCGAGCTTGCGCATCAGCTCCGCCTTGCCCTCGACAAGGATGATCTCGCCCTTGTTGATGACGCCGACGCGGTCGGCCATCGCCTCGGCCTCCTCGATGTAATGCGTGGTCAGGATGATGGTGACGCCGTCCTCGCGCAGCCGCCGCACCATCGCCCACATGTCCTGGCGCAGCTCGACATCGACGCCGGCCGTCGGCTCGTCGAGGAACAGCACGCGCGGCTCGTGCGACAGCGCCTTGGCGATCATCAGCCGGCGCTTCATGCCGCCGGAAAGCGTGATCGCCTTGGCGTCCTTCTTGTCCCACAGCGAGAGGTCCTTGAGCACCTTCTCGACGAAATCCTTGTTCGGAGCCTTGCCGAACAGGCCGCGGCTGTAATTGACCGTCGCCCAGACCGTCTCGAAGGCGTCGATGGTCAGCTCCTGCGGCACCAGCCCGATCAGGCTGCGCGCCGCGCGGTAGTTCTTGCCGATATCGTGGCCGTCCACGGTGACGGTGCCCGACGAGCGGTTGACGATGCCGCAGACGATCGAGATCAGCGTCGTCTTGCCGGCGCCGTTCGGCCCAAGCAGCGCGAAGATCTCGCCGCGCTCGATATCGAGGTTGATTTCCTTCAGCGCCTTGAAGCCGGTGGCATAGGTTTTCGTGACACCGGAAATCGAGATGATGGATGACATACTGAAAAACGGCCGGCTGGAAAACGTGACCTGATATAGGTCGGATGTCGTTTTATGCAAACCGGCATTCGACGCTGCTCCTGACAGTTCTGAACAGCCGCCCTCGCCGGCTGGCGGTGGAACGGCGCTGAACGAAGCGTTCGCGGCGTCGGCAAGCTGTCACGCGGGATGTCTATCCATGCCGGCGCGGCGCCGCTCGCCGCTGCGACAACGCGCCTCGCGTGACGCCGCGCCGCTTTGACCGATGCGCGCTCGAGGCCTATTCTCGAAGAATAGCAGCAGCCGGAGTCGCCCATGGACCCGCTCATTCTGTCGCGTATCCAGTTCGGCGCGAATATTTCGTTTCATATCCTGTTTCCGGCGATCACCATTGCACTTGGCTGGGTGCTGCTGTTCTTCAAGCTCCGCTACAACGCCACGGGCGATTCCGCCTGGATGCGCGCTTATTTCACCTGGGTAAAGGTTTTCGCTCTGTCTTTCGCCATGGGCGTGGTTACCGGCGTCACCATGAGCTTCCAGTTCGGCACCAATTGGCCGGGCTACATGCAGAAGGTCGGCAACATCGCCGGCCCGTTGCTTGCCTATGAGATCCTCACCGCCTTCTTCCTCGAGGCCGCCTTCCTCGGCATCATGCTGTTCGGCTTCCGCCGCGTCTCCAACCGCATCCACACGCTGGCGACCGTGCTGGTGGCGGGCGGCACCACCGTCTCGGCCTTCTGGATCATCGCGCTGAACTCCTGGATGCAGACGCCGGCCGGTTTCGAGATGATCGACGGCAAGGCGCATGTGCTCGACTGGTGGGCGGTGATCTTCAACCCGTCCATGCCCTACCGGCTGGTGCATATGCTGCTGGCCTCGGGCCTCACCGTCGCCTTCCTGATCGCCGGCCTGTCGGCGCTGCGCTACCTTGCCGGCGACCGTTCGGAATCGATGTGGAAGGCGCTGCGCACCGGCGTCTTCACCGCCGCCATCCTGATCCCGATCCAGATCTTCGCCGGCGACCAGCATGGCTTGAACACGCTGGAGCACCAGCCGCAGAAGATCGCCGCCATGGAAGCGAACTGGAACACCGGCCCCAACGTGCCGCTGGTGCTGTTCGCGCTGCCGGACGAGGCGGCGAAGGAAAACAAGTTCGAGCTGGCCATCCCCGACGGCGCCAGCGTCGTGCTGCGCCACAGCGTGAGCGGCGTCGTGCCCGGCCTCAACGACTATCCGGGCAACCATCCGCCGGTCTTCCCGGTCTTCTGGGGTTTCCGCATCATGGTCGGCACCGGCATATTGATGTTGCTCGTCTCCTGGTCGGCGGCCTTTTTCCTCAAGCGCCGCCACGCCCTACCGAAGCTGCTGGCGCTCATCATGGTTCCGATGACGATCTCCGGCTGGGTGGCGACGCTCGCCGGCTGGTACACCACCGAGATCGGCCGCCAGCCCTGGCTGGTCACCGGCGTCCTCAAGACGGCGGATGCCGTCGGCCCGGTCGCCGGCAGCCATGTGGCGCTGACTTTAGCCGTCTATCTTATCCTCTATGTGCTGCTCCTCATCGCTTATCTGAGTGTGCTGGTGCATCTGGCGCTGAAGGCGGCCAAGGATGGCGATGCCTCGCCGCTCCCGGGCGCCATGAACGCAGCCCTTTCACAGCAGGCCGTGGGGGAGTGATCATGGACGGGCAAGGCGAGCGGTGCGGTCGGTTCGATGCGGGGCTTTCTTCGGAGATCGGCGCCGCCCCTCACCTGCCTGCCGGCATCCTCTCCCCGTATAGTGACGGGGAGAGGGGCGCTGTCATCGCCGGTTTCGCTGATCGCTATCGTGGTAGCAGGAAGATCGCCAGCGTCGCGGACAGCTCCCTTCTCCCCGTCACTATACGGGGAGAAGTGCCCGGCAGGGCGATGAGGGGCAGCGCCAACCTCGACAATCGATCTGAAACGATTGCTTCAAGCGGTATGGCCGCACGTCGCACCTATCGCGGCTGGAGGAGAAAAAAATGACCTTCGACTGGCCAACCGCACTCCCACTGATCTTCGCCGGCCTGATGGGCCTCGCCATCCTGATCTACGTCATCCTCGACGGCTTCGACCTCGGCATCGGCATCCTGTTCGCCGCCGGTGACGACGCCGAACAGGATACGATGATCGCAGCCATCGGCCCGTTCTGGGACGCCAACGAGACCTGGCTGGTGCTGGCGGTCGGGCTTTTGCTGGTCGCCTTCCCGATGGCGCACGGCACCATCCTCACCGCGCTCTACATTCCGGTCTTCCTGCTCCTGGTCGGTCTGATCCTGCGCGGCGTCGCCTTCGATTTCCGCGCCAAGGTGCCGGCCGGCAAGAAGCAGCGCTGGAACCGCATCTTCTTCTTGGGCTCCGCAACCGCCTCGCTGGCGCAGGGCTATATGCTGGGCGTCTATGTGCTGGGTCTCGACGTCGGCCTTGGCGGCATGGCTTTCGGCGCGCTGGTCGCGCTCTGCCTGTCGGCGGCTTACGCCGCCATGGGCTCCGCCTGGCTGATCTACAAGACCGAGGGCGATCTGCAGCGCAACGCCGTGCGCTGGCTGCGCACCACGCTGGTGCTCACGGCGCTCGGCATGGTCGCGGTGTCGCTGGCGACACCTTTCGCCAGCCCGCGCATCTTCGACAAGTGGTTCCTGTGGCCGGAGATACTCTACCTGTCGCCGCTGCCCATTGTGTCGGCGCTGCTGTTCCTGTGGCTGTGGCGGCAGACCTTCCATCTGCCGAGGCCGGACGACCGGCATGCGCTGCGGCCGTTCCTGACCTTGGCCGCCATCTTCGCGCTCGGCTTTGCCGGGCTGGCCTGGTCGTTCTACCCCTATGTCGTGCCCGACAAGTTGACGATCTGGCAGGCCGCGTCGGCGCCGGAGAGCCTGGCCTTCATCCTGGTCGGCACCGTGATCGTGCTGCCGATCATCATCTTCTATTCGTTTTATGCGTATCGGGTGTTCGGGGGCAAGGCGACGGATCTCACCTACGATTGAGAGGCGGCGCTGATGACGGCGTTTTTCTCCCCGTCACTATACGGGGAGAAATGCCCGGCAGGGCAATGAGGGGCAGCGCCGGCCTGGCAAGCAGAGCGATAGCCGGCCCCCCTTCAAGCAATAACTTTCGCGGCTTTTGATGCCCAATTGCAAATGTTGGCGCTGCCCCTCATCCGCCTGCCGGCACCTTCTCCCCGTGAACGGGGAGAAGGGAGCTACCCTCAAACAGTCCAGAAGGCGATCTCCTGCGCCTTGGTCCTCAGCTCCGTCTTCAGCCAGGCATCGTCGTCTTCCAGATAGCTCCACGGCGTCTTGCCCTGCGCCCGCATCTCGCGGATGTAGGAGCGGTAGCGGTAGTGGCTGTAGACCGACATCGCATAGGTGGCGTAGGCGGCGGCGAGCTTTTTGTGGCCGCGCACGATCACCAGGTTCTCGTCATTGCTCTTGCTCGCCGGCGCCGAGAAATTATGGCTGCCGGTCACCACCACGCAGTCGTCGGAGTGCGGGTCGGTGACCAGGATCTTCGAGTGCACGATGGCGTGGCCGATCTGCGACAGGAAGGTGCGCCGGTTGACCTCGGCGATCCATGGTCCGAGCGGCGCGTCGAGGCCTTGCGGCTGCGCCACCGAATAGCGGTCCGGCTTGAACCTCCGGTCGCTGCTCACCAGGTCGATGTCGAGGAAATTCTGGTCGGTGCCGCCCTCGTCCTCGCTGAGCGTGCTGACGACGCCGCGCACATACATGCCCTTTTCCCTGGCGCGCTGGCCGGCCAGCGTATGCAGGCCCTGCTTGCCCGGCGTGAACATCAGGAAAAGCACCGCGTGCTTGGCCGAGGTGATGACATCGCGCAGCGCCTCCATGTCGCGCCCGTCCGAGGTGCGCGTGAACCACACCGTCGCTTTGGCCGTGCCGACCGAAAATGTCTTCGGCTTGTCGTTGTCGGCCATCAGCGCCGGCGTGAAATTGGCCGGGTCGGTCTTCGGCGGCGAGGCGTCCTTCAACAGGTCCCAATGCTTGCGGAAATGCGCCGCCACGTCCTTGTCTTCGATCAGCAGGCCGTTGTTGACCTGCGTGCACAGCCCCGTCGTGCTCCAGTTGGTGCTGCCGGTCCACACCATCGTGGGCGCGCCGCCCTTCGAGACCACGACGAATTTGTTGTGGCCGAGCCCCTTCGACTTCAGCATCCGGTCGATGGTCGCAATGCCGTGGTCGTTGAGGTTCTTGCGCGCCGCCGCGTTGCCGTCGCCCTTCTTGTCCGAGCCGTTGGCGAGGATGAGGTTGAGCCGCGGCCCGAGCCCGATCAGCGCCGTCTCCAGCGTCGCGTCGCCGAGTTCGTAGAGCGCGGCATGCACCTCGTCGCCGGCGACCTGCGTCAGCCCGACCATGCGCAGGCCGAGATCGCCCTCGAGGAAGGCGCGGAACTTCGCGTCGCCATTGGTCTGCAGGCTCTTCTTGAACGCCGCCGGCGTCAGCCTGTTCTTCGCCATGTAACGCGCGACGAATTGCGACAGCACCAGCCCGCGGTTGAAGAAGCAGGAAAAGCCGCCGCCGGCGTCGGTGGAAAGCGTCCTCCAGTCCGTCCAGTCGCTCGCAACCCCCTTGGTCAGCGGCTTGCCGGCGCCGGCGCTCATCATCGCGGTCACCCGGTAGCGCACCACATTGCCGACATCCGCGGCATGGTCGGTCCAGTTGAAGCGCTGGAACGGCCAGACGTCGGACGGCCGGTGGTCGCCCGATTTCGGCTTGTCCTTGGTGAAGCCGACGCGGTTCTCGACCGGCTCGATCTTCTCCGTCGCGCCGGCCTTGCGGCCGCGCTCCAGGAGGAAGCCGCGGCATCCCGGGATGAATTCGCTCGGCGCCCAGGCGACGAAGGCGTCGTCGCCATTGGTGTAGACGGAAACCTCGATGCTGACAGCCATGTGTCATTCCTCCCCGATGCGACGCCGACACGATTCGCGCCGGAAGCAGGTTTCCGGATCAGTTGAAACAGAAATTCAGAAAGAGTGACGGCGGTGATTATGTGGCGGCAGAAGACTGGCTGTCAATGTTTGGTAATTTTAAGTATAACTCTATGAACAGCTTCACATTCCGATCTATTGCCGGCAAAAGAAGGAGGCGGCGGACCTTGCGGCCCGTCCGCCTTTAAACCTGTCGCTGCGCTCCGGAACCGGCCGGCAGCCGTCAGCTCTTGCTCGACGCCAGCACCAGCACCGGCTTTTCGCTGTAGAGCTGCGGGAACAGCGCCTTGAGGTTCTCGATCTTGGGCAGGTCGTTGTAGACGATATAGGGGTAGGTCGGGTTCAGCGTCAGGAAGTCCTGATGGTAGTCCTCGGCTGGATAGAAGGTCTTGCCCGTCTCGAGCGTCGTCACGATCGGCTTCGCAAACACCTTGGCCTTGTCGAGCTGGGCGATGTAGCTCTCGGCGACCTTCTTCTGCTCGTCGTTCCCGGCAAAGATCGTCGAGCGGTACTGCGTGCCCTGGTCCGGCCCCTGGTAGTTGAGCTGCGTCGGGTTGTGCGCCACCGAGAAATAGACCTGCAGGAGCTGGCCGTAGGTCACCTTCGACGGGTCGTAGGTGATCTCGACCGATTCCGCATGGCCGGTGCGGCCGGTGCCGACGACCTCGTAGACGGCGTTTTCGGCGCTGCCGCCGGTATAGCCGGAAACGGCCTTGCTGACGCCCTTGACGTGCTGGAACACGCCCTGCACGCCCCAGAAGCAGCCGCCGGCGAACACGGCCTTCTCCGTGCCGCCCGCGGCCTTCTCGTCCAAAGCCGGCGGCGGGATCACCACCGCGTCCTCGGCCGAACGGGCCGGCGTCTGCCAGAACGCGGCCGCCGCCGCCGTCAGCACCAGTGCCGCAAGCGCGCCCTTTGCAAAAAATGGCGATCGCCGCGCGGCCTTTGTCTTGATGCCGTTCATGTCTGATCTCCTTGTCTTGGTTCCAGTATATACGACGGAAGCCGCCGAGAGGTTCTCACTTTGCCGTGCGGCGGCTTATCGCCGGCGTCGGCGCTCCCCCTCTCCGTCTCGGCTTCGCCGAGCCACCTCTCCCCCGCTCCGCGGGGGCGAGGAACCCAGGCTTGCGAAGGCCGCGCCCTCGGCGGTTAGGCATTTCCTCGCCCCCATGAAATGGGGGAGAGGTGGCTCGGCGCGCAGCGCCGAGACGGAGCGGGGGAGCGCCCTTTGCCATAGCTCGCTGAGGCTTACTGCGCCGGGGCCATCGCGTCCGCCGGTTTCATGGCATCCGTCACCGGCTTCATGGCGTCGGCAGGTTTCATCGCGTCGGTGGCGGGCTTCATCGCTTGTGTCGCCATCGCATCGGGCTTCATCGTATCGGCCGGTTTCATCGCGTCCGTCGCCGGCTTCATTGCATCCGTCGCCATCGCGTTGGCGGGCTTCATGGCATTGGTCGCGTCGTCGGCGCGGGCGCCGGCGGCGAAGGCCGTTGTCGCGAGCGCAAGCGTGAGCGCCGTCAGGAATTTGGTCATGGCTAGTCTCCTTGGGTTGTGGCGCGCGAATGCGGGCCGGGTGTTGCGATGCCGCTTCCTGCGGCCCCGCGCGAAAAACGATGATCAGTCCGCGGCGGCCGCCAGGATCGGCCCGCCGCCGGGGCTCTGCACCAGCACCGCGGTGCTGAGGCCGTTGGCGGCGGCCGGCAGCGGCAGGGTCGTGGCCTGGCCGCTCCAGCCGCCAAGCCGCTGCAGCGAATGCACGACATTGCCGTGCGGCAGCGTGCGCCCGGTGTTTTCGCCGCGCGCCACCGGCACCTCGACGACGCCCTTGGCGTAGCGCACCAGCCAGATGTCGGCCTGGCCGCCGGGCGCCTTGCCCGAGCCGATGCTGACCTTGCCCTGCCCCAGCGAAAGCGCCGGGCCTTGAGCAGACGGGCTCGTCGAGATCAGCCGTTCGATCTCGCCGGCCCTGGCGCCGACCGCGTCGACGCTGCCGTTCACAACCACCTGCGGCGTGAACGGCCCGTCATGACCGAGCGAGGGCTCGTAATTGACCTGGCGCTGGGTGAACTCCTGCCGGCCGAAAATGTCCTTCCAGCCGAGATAGTCCCAATAGGTTACGTTGAAGGACAGCGCCAGCACGCCCGGCCGGTCCTTGACCTTGATCAGGTTGGCATTGGCCGGCGGGCAGGACGAGCAGCCCTGGCTGGTGAACAGCTCCACCACGGTCAGCTGCGCGGATGCGGCACTCGCGCCAGTGGCAAGCGCGATCAGCGCCGCGCCGGCGAGCAGCGCTTTGCCGAGCATTGTCTTGGATCCGGTCATGAGAAGCAGTCTCCGTTGCGGCGATGCTTCCATTTCGCCGCGGCCGAAAACTTCGTTACAGGCTTCACCGGTTTGTGATTGGGGGCCTTCAGTGAGGAACGTTGGCGGGACAGCACCCCCCTCTGTCCTGCCGGACATCTCCCCCGCAAGGGGGGAGATTGGCACTTCCGTCGCCGGCGTTCATCTTGCAATGCTGGCGATTGGCGAAACCGGCGCGTCAGCTGATCTCCCCCCTTGCGGGGGAGATGGCCGGCAGGCCAGAGGGGGGTGTGAAGGATCGCGGCGCTGGAAATCCGTCTCGGCGCTCCGCGCCGATCCACCTTCTCCCACAAGGGGAGAAGGAGAGGCGCTTCTACTGCGTCAGCACCGTTTCCGACTGCCTCTGGTTGAAGTCGCACTTGCCGGTGGTGGTGTAGAAGAAGTCGGCATTGCTGACATCGGCCGGCACCGGGTTGCCGCCGTCCTCCCAGGCCTGGTAGCCGGCCTGGTTGCAGGGCACGGCGGTGAAGATGTCGACGGTCTGGCCGGTCGCGACCTCGGGCATGTTGCTGGCGCTGGTGCCGATATAGAGCCGATTCGAGGTGGCGGGATCGTTCGACTTCAGCACCTTCGGGCTGCCCGAGGGCACGTCCATCTGAAGATAAAGCTTGTCCATCTGGCTGACGTCGATCACCGCGCCGGAGCCGTTGGCGGGGTAGAAGGTGTCGGCGCAGGTCGTCGCGTACTTCTTTCCCCTGCTGTCGGTCTGGGTGATCGTGCCGGCGGCCAGGTTGTTGAAATTGCCGACCGTGTTGGTCGTGCAAACCTGCTGCTGGACCACCATGCTGGTGGAGCCGTTGATGGTGCTCACCGTGGTCGTGCCGTAGCCCTTCGGGTCGCCATAGCCATTGTAGGTGTACGTGATCGTCATCAGCGGCTTGGGGGTGGTTTCGCCGAACTTGGTGCCGTAGAGCGTCATGGTCTTGTTCCAATAGCCCGACACTTTTGTCACCTTGAAGGTGGACTGCACCAGCGCCGGCGTCTTGCGCACCGAGGAGCCGACGCCGACATCCACGGTGTTGATCCGGGCGATCTGCATGAAATTGGTCGGCATCGGATAGGCCGCCGTGGCGCTGAAGGTCGCCGTGCCGTCGGCGGCGATATCGACACCGGTGAGCGTCGCCGTGCCAAGCCCGCTGTTCGCCGCATAGGTCTGCTGCAGCGCCGTCTGGCGGTCGCCCTTCGACGTCGTGGTCGGGAGCGTCGTGATCGAGATGATCGCCGCGTCCAGCGCGTTCTGCATGTTGCTCCTGGTCGTCACCGCCGAGGTGTAGTCGACGGAAAAGCCGACGGCCAGCAGCAGCGGGATCGTGATCATCATCATGATCGGCATCATCGAGCCGCTTTCCGAGCGAACGAAATTTCTTGGCGACGAGAACATTCCCCAACCCCCGAACAACACCGGTGGCGCAGCCACCCAAGGCGGAGCTATGCCCTAAATGGGTGCATAATTGTTTAAGCGATTTTGAATGTTCGGGGGCGCTGGCACAGCCGATCTCCCCCCTTGCGGGGGAGATGCCCGGCAGGGCAGAGGGGGGTGCTGTCCCGCCGACGTATCCGTGCTTGGGTTCCTCGCCCCCGCCAAGGGCGGGGGAGAGGTGGCCGCGAAGCGGACGGAGAGGGGGTCTTCGTAGGGCGCTCCCCCTCTCCGTCTCGGCTTCGCCGAGCCACCTCTCCCCCACTCCGTGGGGGCGAGGAATCTTCGTCTTGCTGCGTCGCGATCCGTCACACCCCCCTCTGGCCTGCCGGCCATCTCCCCCGCAAGGGGGGAGATGGCCGGCAGGCCAGAGGGGGGTGTGAC
>NZ_RZSL01000920.1:0-1649 GCF_003997355.1 Mesorhizobium sp. M1E.F.Ca.ET.041.01.1.1
GTTCGGCGTCGCCGCCGCGTAGCCGGCGACGCCGAACAGCGCCGGCAACACCGAGAGCGCGACACAGCCAGCGGCCATCAGCGCCAGCCCGGCGACGACCATCGCCGACGCGCCGAGGCGATCGACGACGCGGCCAGCGACCACACCACACAGCGCCGACACGATCGGGCCGATGGAAAGGACGGCGCCGACCGGCGCCTCGCCGAGCCCCAGCGCGCGAGACAGGAAGAAGGGCCCGACCACCAGCGTCGCCATCATCACCGTCGAGACCAGCGCGTTCATGGCAAGGCTCGGCGCCAGCACCGGATCGCGGAACAGCGCGGGCTTGACCAAAGGCGAGGCCACCTTGCCCTCGACGTAGAGGAACAGCCCGGCGCCGAGAGCGGCGATGCCAAGCAGCGCGGCGTTCATGCCGCCGAAATGACCGCGCCCGATCGTCATCGTCAGCGCGTAGGCGGCGAGCGTCAGCGCCAGCAGGATCGTGCCCAGAATGTCGAAGCGTGGTTTGTCGCTCCTCGCCTCACGGACGAGTTTCGCCGCTGGGCGGAGAAGTTTCGCCGCTTGATCGGCAGGCAGGAAGCGGTGTGCGGCAACTACGGCCACAATACCGAGCACGGCATTGACGAGGAAGATCGCACGCCAGCCGAAAGAGGCGATCAGCACGCCGCCGAGCGTCGGTCCAAGGGCTGTGCCGATCGCCGACATGGTGCCGAGCAGACCCATGGCGCTGCCGATGCGCTCCCTCGGCACTGTCTCGCCGACGAAGGCAATGGTCAGTGCCATCATCACCGCAGCACCCAGGCCTTGCGCGGCTCGGGCGGCGACCAGCAGCGGCAGCGTCGGCGCGAGCGCCGCCGCCAACGACGCGGCGCTGAACAGGCCAAGGCCGGCGACCAGCAGCAAGCGGCGACCGACGAGATCGCCCAGCCGTCCGACGCTGACGATGAGCGCGGTGATGGCCAAGAGATAGGCGAGCACCACCCACTGCACCGCCGGGAAGGAGGCAGCGAAGACTATGCTCAGCGTCGGCAGCGCGACATTGGCGATGCTGGTGCTGAGCGAGGACAAGAGCATGGCCAGCGACAGGCTGGCCAGCGCGCCGGTCGTCGAGCGGCTTGCCGGTACGGCGGCTGTATCGGCGATGTCGGTCATGGTTCTTCTCCGGCTCAGGTGAAACTTGCCGGGAAGATAAGCGCGCGGCTGATATGGCGGAACACGCAGCATTTGCACTTGAACAGTGCATGAAACGCCATGTCATGGCGCTGCAAGCGTGCTAAGGTCGCGCCATGTCGCGACCCGATCTCAACCTGCTCGTCACGCTGGATGTGCTGCTTGCCGAAGGCAGCGTTGCCAAGGCGGCACGGCGGCTGAAGCTCAGCCCCTCGGCCATGAGCCGCGCCTTGGCAAGGCTGCGCGAGGCGACCGGCGATCCGCTTTTGGTGCGCGCCGGGCGCGGCCTGGTGCCGACGCCGCGCGCCATCGAGCTCGGCGCCGAGGTCGGCCGGCTGGTGAGGGACGCGGAGGCCGTACTGCGTCCGGCAGAACGGCTCGACCTCAAGCGGCTGGTCCGCAGCTTCACGCTGCGCAACAGCGACGGTTTCGTCGAGAATTTCGGCCCTGCCCTTTTAGCGCGCGTCGCGGAGGAAGCG
>NZ_RZSL01000921.1:0-1632 GCF_003997355.1 Mesorhizobium sp. M1E.F.Ca.ET.041.01.1.1
ATGCCAATCTGGCACTGCTGAACAAGAGCTAGAGCCTGTCGGGCTTGGATTGAATCGTTGCGCCGGAATTCACCGGGCAATTTCCTGTCTGTCGATTGACGAAATCAAAGCGACAGGGCGGAATTTCCAGCTGGCGGATGGCCCGCTTGTCAGCCATCTCACCAGATGCACAACATCGGGCGAATGCCGTTTTCGCACGGATTGCCTCGCGCTTATGGAAAGAACTGTTTCAATATAAACCAAAAATTTCTAGTCTTCGCGTCTGTCAAGCGAAGTAGTGGATGCTTTGTAAACCTTGTCCGAAGGTTGGGTCGAAAGGTTAGCTAAAAACGGTATCAACGGGCCGCCGTTAACCTAGAATGCAGCGTTACCGACGATTTCCAGGAGGCTGCGGCTCAACAATGTTGGATTTCAGTTCGCTCCTGCTCGCGGCGGCGCTGTCGGGCACATGCCTCAGCATCACCATGTTTGCGATCTGGTTCACCACGCCGCGGGGGCGCTTCATCCTGACGGTCGCCTGCGGCATACTCGTGCTCGTTGCCCATGTCGTCCTGTTCTGGCGCTATACCAAGGACGCCAGCCCCTGGCTCTGCCAGGTCGTGCTTGCGCTGCTGACGTTCGGCTTTCTCGTCATCTGCCTCTCGGCCATGCAATATCTCGGTTTCCGGGACTACCGCCGCGCCATCGTACCGACGTTTGCGGCCATGGCCGCTTGCGCCGCCATCACCTATCTCGGTTTCGACGGCATCGGCTTCCTCATCACCTATTCGGCGGTGACGGCGCTGCTCGGCGCGATCGGAACGATGTTCTGGATGAAGGGGGATCACGACCGCCGGATCCTGCTCGTCGTTTCATTCCTGAGCGGCGCCTGTGGCGTGTCCTTCGCGCTGTGCGGCCTGGTGCTGCTCGTCCAGGGGCAATGGGTTCTCGGCGCCGCGCCCGACAACTGGGCCGAGCAGTTGAACTCCGTCGTCGCGGTTGCCTGCATGACCGGCCTCGGGGCGCTCACGCTTTCGCTGCACCATCTGCAGGCGCAGATCGAGCTGAAGGCCGAGACGATGACCGATCCGCTGACCGGCCTGATGAACCGCCGAGCGCTCAACGAGCTTTACGGCGATCGCAGCTTCGGTCCGTTCATGGCGGTCGCCATGTTCGATCTCGACCATTTCAAGACGACCAACGACGTCTTTGGCCATCCTGTCGGCGATCAGGTCCTTTGCCGCTTCGCGGCCGTGATCAAGAAATACGGCAGGACCGGTGTCGACGCCTTCCGGCTGGGCGGCGAGGAATTCGCGCTCGTCATATCGCGCATGACACCGGAAAAGGCGCATGACATGGCAAGCAGGATCGGCGTCGCTTTCGGTACCGAGATCGTTCCGACCCATCGCGGCCCGCTGCGCAGCAGCGTCAGCGGCGGCATGGGATTTGGCGGCGCCGACGGCCGAACCCTGGACGAGGTGCTGGCTGAGGCCGATGCCGCGCTGTACGCTGCCAAGCGCGCCGGCAGGAATCGCGTCGTCGTTCAGGAAGAGACCGGCCAGCCCGATACCGGGCCAGCCCTGAAAACTGCCTGACGTTGGCCGCTACTCAGCGGCGCCGAGATATTCCGTTAACGGCGACCGCAACCTGGTC
>NZ_RZSL01000922.1:0-1631 GCF_003997355.1 Mesorhizobium sp. M1E.F.Ca.ET.041.01.1.1
CTCTTCATCAACGGGCGCTACATCCTGCAGCCGGAGATTTTCGGCCTCCTCGAAAGCCAGGAGCGCGGCGCAGGCAACGAGATCCAACTGACGGATGCGATGCTGAAGCTGGAAAAGCGGCAGCCCTTCTACGGCTATCACTACAAGGGGCGCACCTTCGACTGCGGCTCGCCCGAAGGCTTCGTCGAGGCCAATGTCGCCTTCGCGCTCTGGCGCAACGACATGAACGAGAGCATGGCCGGCGTCATCCGCACCCTGCTGGATGAAGTGCGGCCGGCAGAGCGGCGCGGAGCGGCGTCCTAGATCTGCCGATCATTCTGGCAATTCCGACCTGGCCGAGGTTCCAAACCTCGGCCATCGGCTACCGTTGCACCTTCAGGCCGAGATAGACGCTGTTGGCGACGTAGTCGCGTCCCGTCAGGTTGCTGGTGAGCTTCTCCGTCCTCACCCGCGTGGTGAGGCCGGCATAGCGGTTCAGCCACCAGGTCAGCCCGGCCTCGGCGCTCAAGATCAGATCGTGGCCGTCGGAGCCGGTATAGTCGCGCCAATCGAGGCCAAGCGCCGAATTCGCCGTCAGGCTGGCGCGGATCTGCCGCTCGCCGGTGAGCCGGCCCGAGTAAAGGACATCGCCGCTCTCGCCGGCCGCGGTCGTGCTCTCGATGGTGGTCCTTCCGGTGAGCCCGATGATGGTGCCGCGCTCGGGCGACCATTTAAGATCGGCGTTGACGTATGGCCCAGCATTGGCCGGCAGGCGGTCGTCATCGATCGCTTCGCGCAGCCAGCCGACAGAGAATTCGCCGGAGAGCTTGTCGTCCATGTCGAGCTCGAGGCCGGCGCGCGCACCGAGCCGCGTCGAGGAGCGCTCGTAGCCGTTGCTGTCGAGGCGCAGATCGTAGACCCGCCGGCCGGCTTCCACCTCGGCGAAGGGCGTGATGGCCGGCGAGACCTGGTAGCCGGCGCGCAAGGTCGCGGAGTAGAGCGTGGAGTCGCGATCCTTCTGCGACAAGACGGTGCCGTCCGAGAGCTTGGCGTCGCCGTAGAAGTCGTGCGTGACCGCGCCGGTCAGCGTGTAGCGCATCTTGCCGACATCTTTCTCGACGCCGAGGCTGCCGTCCACCGTCTGCCGCAACGGTTGCGAGGTGACGCCGGCGATCGCATCCGGCGAGGACGCCGATTCCGGCACGGCCTCGTAGCCGAGCTTGGCGATGGCGCGCAGATCATGATCGAGGTCGACATTGAGCTGGCCCTCGATGCGGCCCCGCGCATCGTTGATCTTCTGGCCCGAAAGCGTGTTGCGGAAGATGCCGTAGCCGTCGATGACGGCCGAATTTTCGCGCCAGTCCGAGGTGGCGGAAAAACGCAGCGCCGTTTCGGACAGCACCGCCGAGCTGCCGCCGCTGCTGGCATCGGCGTTCGACGTCGCGGTGAAGCCCTGCTCGAGCGTTGGCCGGAAGACAAAGGTGCCGACCTTGATGCCGGGCGCGGCGAAGGGATCGTCCTCTGGCTTGACCTTCTGGCCCTCGATCGACCCGGTGCGCTCGGCCCCGGGATCGAGCTTTTGCCGATCGACGCTGTCAATCGTGACGGCGCGGCGGTTGGCGCTTTCTTCATCGATGGCCGCCGTATCGGCC
>NZ_RZSL01000923.1:0-1631 GCF_003997355.1 Mesorhizobium sp. M1E.F.Ca.ET.041.01.1.1
CAGTGACAGCGCCCCCACGATCATCGCAACGTGCACGGCCAAAGCCACATTGGCGAGGAAGCCGAGGAAGCCGTAGGCCACGAACATGAAGGCGACGACGAGGATCGAGCCGATCACGCCCGCGATCTTGCCGGCATGGATCGAATCCTGACCAAGGCCCGGACCCACCGTGCGCTCTTCAATGATGGTGAGTTTGGCCGGCAAGGCGCCGGCGCGCAGCAGCACGGCGAGATCGTTGGCGCTCTCGGCTGTGAAGTTGCCTGAAATCTGCCCCGTGCCGCCGAGAATAGGTTCACGGATGACGGGCGCCGAAATGACCTGGTTGTCGAGGACGATGGCGAAAGGTTTACCGACATTCTGCTGGGTCGCCTGACCGAACCGGGTGGCGCCTCGCGAATTGAACGTAAACGAAACCACTGGCTCGTTTGTCTGCGAATTATAGGTCGGCGTCGCCTGCGACAGGTCTTCGCCCGACACGATGACGCGGTTCTCCACCAAATAGGGAACCGGAGGATCGTCTTGAGAATACAGGATCGAGTCGCCAGCCGGCGGCCGGCCTTTCATGGCGTCCTGGACCGGCATCGAGGTGTCGACCATCTGGAACGTCAGCTTGGCGGTCTGGCCGATAATGTCCTTAAGCCGCTGAGGGTTCTGAAGGCCAGGCACCTGAACGAGGATGCGATCGTCACCCTGCCGCTGCACGATCGGCTCGGTCGTGCCAAGCGCGTTGACGCGTCGTTCGACAACTTCGATTGCCTGTGACAACGCCGTTGTGGTCCGGTACTTGAGGCCGGCATCCGTGACGGTAAATTTCAGCAGCCCAGGCTCTGAATCATCCAGCGTCATCGACTGAACGGAGCCGCCGGTGAATAGACCGGCATTTACCGGATTTGTAATGGGTTTCAGCGCTGCCTTGGCCGCATCGACCTGGTTCTGGTCGCTGATGCGCACCTGCACGGTGCGACCGGTGCCGGAAAGCCCGGTATAGTTGATCTTGGCTTCGCGCAGCAGGGTCCTGATCTCGTCGCGCGTCGTCTCCAGTTGGTCCTTGATCAGATCGTTCTGATCCATCTGGAGCAGGATGTGCGAGCCGCCTTGAAGGTCGAGGCCGAGCGTCATCTGCCGTTTCGGCACCCAGCTCGGCAGTTGCGCCAGCGTGCTTGCCGGGAAGAGATTGGGCGCGGCGAGGATCACTGTGACGGCCACAGCCAGCCAGATCAGGATCATCTTCAGGCGCGAGAAATACAGCATTCGTTCTTATCCGTTCAGGCGTACAAGCGGCAGCGTTCCGCCATCGAGGTGATGATTACTTCTTGGCGTTCTGGTTCGCCACCGGCTCGCCCTTGACGCGCACGTCGGAGATCGTCGAGCGCAGCGCCGTCACCTTGGTTCCGCCGCCAAGGTCGATCTCCAGCTCATTGTCGTCGATCACCTTGGTCACCTTGCCGACGAAGCCGCCGCCGGTCACCACCGTATCGCCGCGGCGCACCGCGGCCAGCATCTCCTGGCGCTTCTTCAGCTGCGTGCGCTGCGGCCTGATGATCAGAAAATACATGATCACGAAAATCAGGACAAACGGCAAAATGCTGATGAACATATCGGGCGAGGTGCCGACGCCTTGGGCGTATGCC
>NZ_RZSL01000924.1:0-1630 GCF_003997355.1 Mesorhizobium sp. M1E.F.Ca.ET.041.01.1.1
GCCGCGCATTGGCGCAGCACCAAGGGCGCTTGTCCGCTGCCGACCGAGATCGCTGTCAGAAGCTGAGGCGCACCTTGTGCATCGCCGCTCAGTGCTTGATGCCGAGCATCAGGTCCAGGTTCTGCACGGCGGCCCCGGAGGCACCCTTGCCGAGATTGTCGTAAACGGCGAGCAGAAGCGCCTGCGCACGCTCGTCATTGGCGAACACATAGACCTTCATCCGATTGGTGCCGTTATAGACCTCCGGATCGATCTCCGGCATGCGCTCCATATGCGTATAGGGCGCGACCTCGACCACGCCGCCATCGATCGAGGCGTAGTGGTCGGCGATCGCCGCATGAAGCTCCGCGCCTGTCGGCACGCGGTCGAGGCCGCCGAGCTGCAGCGGCACCACTGTGATCATGCCTTGCGCGAAATTGCCGACCGCCGGCTGCATGATCGGATCATGCGTCAGCTTCGCATAGGTCCTGAGCTCCGGCACATGCTTGTGCTGCAGCGTCAGGCCATAGGGCAGGAACTCGGGCGCATCCTCGCCCTTGCCGACATAGTCCTCGATCATTGGGCGGCCGCCGCCGGAATAGCCGGAAATGCCGTTGACGCTGATCGGAAAATCGGCGGGCAACAGGCCGGCGGAGACCAGCGGACGCAGCGTTGCGATCGGCCCCTGCGGCCAGCAGCCGGGATTGGCGATCCGTTTGGAATTGGCGATCTTTTTCGCCTGATCCTTGTCCATTTCGGCAAAGCCATATTCCCAGCCCTCGGCCACGCGATGCGCGGTCGAGGCATCGATCACCTTGGTCGTGTCGTTGTCGATCAGCGACACGCTTTCCTTGGCGGCGGCATCCGGCAGGCAGAGGATCGCGACATCGGCGGCATTGAGGAATTCGGCCCTGGCCGCGGCTTCCTTGCGGCGCTCCGCGGGTATGGAGATGATCTCCAGGTCGCCGCGGTCGGCCAGCAGCGCCCTGATCTGCAGGCCTGTCGTGCCATGCTCGCCGTCAATGAAGATTTTCGGTTTCATCGGTTACAAAATTCCCTGCGATTTCAAGACTATATGCCGTTAGCGTTATGTAGAACGGCATGAGTGCCGTTGTTCAGGTCATCGAGCCGCGCCTTCCGTTCGGCCACCAGGCCAAGATAGTGCATGGCAATGATCGATCCGGCGATCGCCGTAATATCGGCATGATCATAGGCCGGCGCAACCTCGACGACGTCGGCGCCGACGATATCGACCTGGCCGAGCTGGCGCAGCGTCGAGAGCATCTTGGCCGAGGACGGGCCGCCGGCCACCGGCGTGCCGGTGCCGGGCGCGAAGGCCGGGTCAAGGCAGTCGATGTCGAAGGTGAGATAGGTCTTCCTGCCGCCGGTCCGGTCGACGATGGCATAGGCGATGTCGGAGGCGCGCATTTCCTCGACCTCGTGGCCGTAGAGGATCTTGATGCCGAACGTGTCCGGCGCATGCGTGCGAATGCCGATCTGGATCGACCGGTCGGGATCGATGATGCCTTCTTTCACCGCCCGGGCGACGAAGGAGCCGTGATCGATGCGCTTGCCGTCATCCGGCCAGGTGTCCTGATGCGCGTCGAACTGCACCAGCGCCAGCGGCCCGTGGATAGCCGCATGCGTCTTG
>NZ_RZSL01000925.1:0-1621 GCF_003997355.1 Mesorhizobium sp. M1E.F.Ca.ET.041.01.1.1
GCTTGGCCTCGTCCATTCTCAGTCACCTCGCCAAACCAACCAGATAGCCTAGATGTAAGCAGTTTTGTGCACTGCAACAACATTGCCGCTGGCCACGCTCCTGCCCGGGAGTCGTCGCTGGGTGTCGTGAACGCGCATGCCGCTCCGGGAGCGTCGGGTATAGCGTGGGGCGGAGCGACAGGAGTGAAGCATGACTGACAATCGCGATGACGAGAGCCCAGCCCAATACGCCTCGCCGCCTTGTTTCATGCACGAACTCGACCCGACTTATCGGATGCCGCTCTCCGACTGGACCGATGTCAGGCGCTGGCGCAAGGCGGAGCGCGAACGGTTGATCGGCGCCCGGCTTGCCGTCTCAGCAGATGCACGCGCGGCCATGTCGGCGCGCATTGCCGAGAGCCTCGACGCGCTGATCGGCGACGTTGCCGGCCGCATGGTCAGCCTCTACTGGCCGTTCCGCGGCGAGCCGGATCTGCGCGGCTGGATGGTGTCGGTCAACGAACGCGGCGGCCGCACGGCGCTCCCCGTCGTCATCGAGAAAGGCCATCCACTGGTGTTTCGCGCCTATGCGCCGGGCGACCGGCTGGAAAAGGGTGTCTGGAACATTCCGATCCCCACCGAGGGCGATCCGCTGCTGCCGGACATCGTGATCTCGCCAATGGTCGGCATCGCTCCCGGCAACTACCGGCTGGGCTATGGCGGCGGCTTCTACGATCGCACGCTGGCCGCCATGCCGTTCCGGCCGCTGGTCATCGGCGTCGGCTACGAATTGCAGCGCATCCCGACCATCTACCCGCAGCCGCACGACATCCCGATGAGCGAGGTGGTGACGGAGGCCTATGGGGCCTAGGAGCCTAGGCCATCTCCGGCCTTAGGCCCACCGCCGTGCGATCGATGATCTCGCGCAAGGCGAAGGATGAATTGATCTTCGTCACATGCGGCATGGCCGACAGCCACTCCTTGTGGATGCGTTCATAGTCGGCGAGGTCCTTCGCCGCGATGCGCAGGATGTAGTCGTATTCGCCCGACATCAAGTGGCAGGAAAGCACGTTCGGGCAGCGCTTGATCGCCGCCTCGAAGTCCGACAGCGTCTTCTCGAACTGCCCCGACAGCGATATATGCACGATCGCCGTCATCTGATGGCCGAGCGCGGCGTTGGAAAGCCGCGCATGATAGCCGCGGATGGTTCCGGATTTCTCCAGATTGTCGAGCCTGCGCGAGCACGCCGACTGCGACAGCCCGACCTTCTCGGCAAGCGCCGCATTGGGGATCCGGCCATCCTTCTGCAAAGCTTCCAGAATGGCGATATCAATCCTATCGAGCGACATTTTTCGTGGTTCCTGCGAATATACGGGTATTTCGCGCAACGATTATCGAAGACTCGACGCTACCGCAAGCGCATTCGCAAACACATACGGAACGATTCATGCTTCACTGCGTCTCACGCATGTCGCCCAAGACTGCGAGGTGGTTTTGGGCCTGACGGCATGCCCGGAAACAACAGGGAGAGCGCCCTTTCAAGGGCCGGACAGGAGAAGAAAATGCGCGTCGGCTGCCCCAAGGAAATCAAGAACCACGAATATCGCGTCGGCCTGACGCCCGGCTCGGTCCGCGAATATGT
>NZ_RZSL01000926.1:0-1621 GCF_003997355.1 Mesorhizobium sp. M1E.F.Ca.ET.041.01.1.1
GGCTGCAGGTGCGCGTCGGGCACGACCAGCGGCTTTCGCCTGTCAACGGTACGGGCGGCGCGCTGAGCGAGGCACGTCCGCGCCCGGCCGCGGCGTCGACCGCCAGGAAGGCAAGCAGCGCGCAGATCCACAACAGGCCGAGATACCAGACAGAGGGCAGCGCGAGCGCGATCAGGAAGGCGGGGATCGCCCCCGCCGCCGCTGCCCACACCGCTCGGCCGCTCGGATAGATCAACGCGGCGCTTCCGTCTGGTCGACGAGGTCGGAAACGATCTGCTCGACCAGCCGTCCGTCGATCTGCGCCGCCGGCGAGAGGATGACGCGGTGGCGCAGCGCCGGCACGGCCAGCGCCTTGACGTCGTCGGGGATAACATAGTTGCGGCCGTCGAGCGCCGCCCTGGCGCGCGCGGCGCGAGCCAGCATGGCTCCCGCGCGCGGGCTGGCGCCGACTTCGAGGTCCGGGCTTTCGCGCGTGCCGCGCACCAGCGCCGCGATGTAGCCGACGACGTCGTCGACCAGCGTGACGTCGCCCACCGTGGCAAGCGCCGCTTCGAGCGTCTTGCGGTCGGTCTGCGCCTTGATGACGTATTGCCCGATGTCGTGCGAGGCGGAGCCACCACCATGATGGATGATGATGGCGCGCTCTTCCTGCGCATCCGGATAGCTCACCCGGTGCTTGAACAGGAAGCGGTCGAGCTGGGCTTCAGGAAGCGGATAGACGCCCTGATGCTCGATCGGGTTCTGCGTCGCCACCACCATGAAATTCTTACCGAGCGAATGCGTCGTGCCGTCGAAGGTGACGGCATGCTCCTGCATGGCTTCGAGCAGGGCCGCTTGCGTCTTCGGCGGCGTGCGGTTGATTTCGTCGGCGAGCAGCAGGTCGCAGAAGATCGGGCCGCGCGTCAGCGTGAATTGCCCGCTCTGAAAATTGTAGATATTGGAGCCGACGATGTCGCCGGGCATCAGGTCGGGCGTGAACTGGATGCGTCCATAGGAGACGCCGAGCGCCTGCGCGAAGCAGCGCGCCGTCATGGTCTTGGCGGTGCCCGGCGGCCCTTCGAGCAATATGTGCCCGCCGGCGAACAGCGCCGTCAGCATCAGATCGACCGTGTCGTGCTGACCGGTGATCGCCTTCGCCACTTCTTCCCTGATCGCGCCCGCCAGGGTCTTCACTTCATCGACGTTCACCGAGCCTCCTTGCTGTCCAGTCATGCAGCTTCTCCGCTGCTTCATGCATTCCGGCCAAACTGTTGGAATCGTTCGCGGCTTTGAAACGCGCGGTGAAGCCGTGCGCTTCACTTTTGTCGCGGGAATCCAGCCAGCGGTCGAGCGCTTCGCCCTGCAGCCCGTGCGGGGCGCCAAGCAGCGCGGCGGCGCGGTGCCGCATCAGCGACGCATAACGGTTGCCGAGCCCCTGCAGCCGCCCGGCGCGCTTCAACAGCATTGCCGTGGTGTCGACCAGCGCCCGCTTGCCGAAGGCAATGGCGCGTCCTTCGGCGCGCGGCGGTCCGAACCGGCCAAGGCCGTGCAGGAAGGCAAGGGCTGCCGCGACCAGCACCGACAGCGTCAGAGCCAGAAAAGGCGGCTCGATGAGCAGCTTGGCGAGATCGTAGTTCTGGCC
>NZ_RZSL01000927.1:0-1615 GCF_003997355.1 Mesorhizobium sp. M1E.F.Ca.ET.041.01.1.1
ACATGGACGTTTTGCGCATAGCGGCATTTTCGGACGGCAACACCGGCGGCAATCCGGCCGGCGTCGTGATTGGCGACGTCCTACCGGATGCCGCCGAAATGCAGCGCGTCGCGGCCGAGGTCGGCTTTTCGGAAACCGCCTTTGCCGCGCCGGAAGGCGATGGCTGGCGCGTCCGCTATTTTTCGCCCGAATCGGAGGTGCCGTTCTGCGGTCATGCCACGATCGCGCTCGGTGCCGGGCTGGTCCGGCGGTTCGGCGACGGGATTTTCGCGCTGGCCCTCAATCAAGCCGGGATCACCGTCGAAGGATTCCGCGACGGTTCCAACATTGTCGCCGCGCTGCAGTCTCCGCCGACGCGCAGCAAGCCGGCACCGCCGGGACTTGTCTCCGAAATGCTGGCGCTGTTCGGTTACGCGGCAAGCGATCTCGATCCAGCCATTCCTCCGGCGCTCATCCATGGCGGCTCCGACCATTTCGCGCTGGCGCTGAGGTCGCGCGAGGCGCTGGCCGCCATGACCTATGATTTCAAGCAGGGCCAGGCCCTGATGCGGCGCGAAAGGCTGATCACGATCCTGCTCGCCTTTGCCGAAACGCCGCGGCTCTTCCACACGCGCAATCCCTTCGCTTCGGGCGGTGTCTACGAGGATCCGGCGACGGGCGCCGCCACCGCGGCCTTTGCCGGCTATCTGCGCGATCTCGACTGGCCGCATGGCGGCTCGATCGACATCGTCCAGGGCGAGGACATGGGCATCCGCTCGCGCCTCCATGCCGACATTCCGCCGACGCCCGGCAGCTCGATCAGGGTTTCGGGGACGGCTCGGCTGATGGACGCACAGGCCGAAGCCGCTTAGACCGGCCGCTTCAGGCCGAGATGCTCGCGCAATGTGCGGCCCTCATAGTCAGTGCGGAACAGGCCGCGTCGCTGCAGTTCCGGCACGACCAGTGTCGCGAAGGCGTCCAGTTCACCTGGAAACCAGGACGGCATGACGTTGAAACCGTCGGCCGCGCCGCCTTCGAAACGCGCCTGCAACTCGTCGGCGATCTGCGCTGGCGTGCCGACGACGCGCCAATGGCCGCGCGCGCCGGCGAAATAGCGTGCGAGATCCCGGATCGAGAGGCCGTCCCGCCGGGCCTGCTCGATGACCAAAGCCTGCCGGCTTTTCATGCCTTCACTCTCCGGTAGTTCGGGCAGCTGTCCGTCGATTGGATAGCGCCGGAGGTCGGAAATGCTGAGATAGCTGGAAAGCAGCGCCACACCGACATCGTCGGGGATCAGCTCCTGCAGCGCATCGTATTTTGCATGTGCCTCGGCTTTTGTTGCCGCGACGATCGGCGCCACGCCGGGCATGATCTTGACGTCGTCCGGCTGGCGGCCATAGGCGGCCAGCCGCCCCTTGAGATCGTCATAAAAGGCCTTGGCCTCCTTAAGAGTCTGCGCCGCACTGAACACGACGTCGGCGGTCCGAGCGGCGAGATCCTTGCCGTCGTCGGAGGCGCCGGCCTGAACCATCACCGGCGCGCCCTGCGGCGAGGGTGGTATGTCGAGCGGGTCTCTCACCGAGAAGCTTTGGCCGTCATGGCCGGCCGCCTTGCGGTGCCACAGGCTGGTGATGAC
>NZ_RZSL01000928.1:0-1604 GCF_003997355.1 Mesorhizobium sp. M1E.F.Ca.ET.041.01.1.1
GAGCGCGCCCGACCCGTAGGCGACCGCCGCGACGACGGCAAGGCCGCCCGCCGCGAACAAAAACGCCTTTGAAGCACTGATAGCCATAATCTTTTCTGCCCCCTTAGCCACCTAACGCCGGTCTAGCGTGTTTTATCAAGTGCTACAAGAAAAAGCCCCTCCATGGGCTTGACCACGCCGACCGTCCCCATCACCAATCATCGCCATGAACACGATTCGATCCGTCTGCGTCTATTGCGGTTCGTCTCCGGGCCGCGACGAGGCTTATGTCAAGGCCGGCCACCTGCTCGGCCGCTCGCTGGCGAAATCCGGCCTGCGCCTGATCTATGGCGGCGGCACCAAGGGGATCATGGGCGCCGTCGCCGACGGGGCGCTGAAAGCCGGCGGCAAGGTGACCGGCATCATCCCGCGCTTCCTGATCAACAGGGAGGCGACGGAAACCGCTCTCGACAAGCTCGACGAGCTTTTGATCACCGACAACATGCACGAGCGCAAGCATAGGATGTTCGAAAAATCCGACGCCTTTGTGGCGCTGCCGGGCGGCATCGGCACGGTCGAGGAGATTGTCGAAATCATGACCTGGGCGCAGCTCGGCCACCACCGCAAGCCGATCGTCTTCGCCAATGTCAAAGGCTTCTGGGACCCGATGCTTTCGCTGATCGAGCACATGGCGGAGGAAGGCTTCATCCACACCGCGCATCGGGTGAAGCCGCTGGTGGTCAACGACCCTGAGGCCATCGTCGCCGCCATCATGGTGGCGGGTTCGTCGGTCGACGCGCCGACGGAAGGCGTGCAGGCGGTGATAGACAAGATGTAGGCAGTAGGATTGGGCAGTGGGCAATAGAGACACAGCCCTACTGCCTACTGCTTAATGCCCTCCTCAAATCCGCAACCACCGCCCTCCGGTCATTCCGCCGCCAGGCGAGATGGATCTCAACGCTGCGCTTGAACCAGGGCAGGTCGCGGAAGACGATGCCGGCTGGCGCCGCGTCGCGCAGGCTTTCCTGCACGGTGGCGAGGCCAAGGCCGGCGCTGACCAGGCCGAGCGAGGTCAACGGGTCGGCCGTCTCATAGGCGATCTCGGGTACGAAGCCGGCCTCGATGCAGGCCGCCAGGAACTGGGCGCGGTTGGTGTCGTCCGGCTGGCGCACGACGGTGATCCAGACGCGGCCGTCGAGATGGCCGGGCCGGATGTCGGCGACACCGGCAAGCGGATCGCCCTCGGGTATCGCCAGAACCAGCGGCTCGCGACGCACCAGCATGCTCTCGATATCCGGGTCGCCCTTCGGCGCCGGGGCATAGACGAAGCCAAGGTCGAGCGCTCGGCTTCGCAGATCCTCGAATTGCGCCGCCGTGCGGCGGCTCTTCAATTGTAGATGGAAATCCGGCCGCTCGCGGCGGAATTCGCGCAGCATGTCGGCGACCAGCCCGGCATGCACCGCGCCTTCGACATAGCCGATGGCGAGGCTGCCGGCGGCGCCGCTGGCAAGGTTGCGGCCGAGCTCTTCCAGCCGGGCGGCGTTGGCAAGCAGCGCACGCGCTTCGGCGAGGAACGCCCTGCCCTCGGCGTTGAGATGGACACGCTGCCTGGCGCGCTCGAACAG
>NZ_RZSL01000929.1:0-1603 GCF_003997355.1 Mesorhizobium sp. M1E.F.Ca.ET.041.01.1.1
GTTCAAGCCTTATGAGCCCTACATGGAGGTGGTCGACAAATCCACGGGGCTTGTCGAGGCGAAGCGGCCGCTGGCTGACGGTCCTTTGCAGCAGGACGAGTCGATGGGGATGTTCGATATCGTCCGTTATGTGAAGGCCCGCGAGACCTACGATCCGAAGGCGCTGAAGGACAACTTCGATCTCGCGCAATTGCTGAGCACCGGCGATGCCTCGAGGGAGCTCGTCGAGCTTTTCAGCCCTGCGAACAAGGTGACGAACCCCATCGTGCTTTACGGGCGAAACACCGTTGTGGCTGTGACGGTAAAGTCGGTGACTTTCCCTAACCAGAGAACCGCCCTGGTCCGGTTCATGACGGAGGAAAAGAGCCAGGCGAACACGGTGCAGCGGCATTGGGTGTCGTTGATCCGGTTCCGCTACACCGGCGCGCCAGCCAAAAACGGGATCCGCTTTCAAAATCCGCTCGGCTTCCAGGTGCTCGAATATCGGCGCGATCAGGAGACGGCGCCGGCACCCACCGCAGAGACTCCGCAATGAAGGTCGCCGGCATCCTGACGGCAATCGGGCTCGCCGTTTGCGCGGTTCAGCCAGCCCTTGCCGAACAGACCCCTCGGGCGGGATCTCGTGACAGTCGCATTCGCTTCGTCTGGTATCAGAAGGACGATGTGGTGTCGGTGCCGGCCAGCTATGGCGCCTCGACCATGATCGAATTCGGCGATGACGAGAAAATCGAAACCCTCGGCGCTGGCGACGTCCCGGCCTGGAGCATCGAGCCCAACAAGAAGGGCAATGTGCTGTTTGTGAAGCCGATCGAGAAGAATGCGGGCGGGAATCTCAACGTCCTGACCAACAAGCGCAGCTATGTGTTCTTCCTGAACGGCGAGTTTCGGCCGGTTGCGCAACAAGTCTATGCAATCAAGTTCCGCTATCCCGAAGAGGCGTCGGACGCGGCGCTGATGGACGAAGCCCGGGCCCGGGCGGCACAGCCGAACCGACAGGATTTCAAGGCGGAGAACGCCAACTCGTCCTATGCCTATAAGGGGTCGTCGGCAAATAAGCCGCTCGTGATCTACGACGACGGCGTGAAGACCTGGTTCCGCTTCGATCCGGCAAGGGAGGTGCCGGCGATCTATGTCGTCGATAGCGAACGCGATGAGACCCTTGTGAATTATCGCCGCGAGGGTGCGTACATCGTCGTCGACAAGGTCAATTACCAATGGACCCTGCGCAACGGCGACGAAGCAACCTGCATATTCAATCTGAGACTGAACAATGTGAACGAACCGACCGGGCTTGAACCTTACGAGCCACAGCGTGTCGGCGGTGGGACTGTTCGGAAAGTGAGGGGACCCGATGCCATCTCCCAATGAGTACAGAATGCTCGCTGAGGAGGGCACGGCGGTCGCCGCGCCAAAATTCGGGGCGAGCACATTCTTCAAGATCGCGGTGCCGCTGGGTGCGGTGGTCCTCGCCGGCTGGATGATCTATGCCGCGACGCGTGCGCCGGACAAGCCGCTGTTGACGGCGTCGGATGGCGAGGAGTTCCACACCACACAGTTTCCCGCACCGGGGCTCGATACGCCGCGCCCCCAGCTTGATAACGGG
>NZ_RZSL01000092.1:0-15850 GCF_003997355.1 Mesorhizobium sp. M1E.F.Ca.ET.041.01.1.1
GAACTGGCCCGCGCCGCTGATGGCCAGGCGGCTGGCCTCGCACAGCAACCTTTGGCCGACATTTCCAAAGCGTTCGACAAGCTCGACCGCTGAGAAAGTGAAGTTGCACATCAGGCGCTCGATGACCCAGCCCCGCGCCTGATCTTCGACGCCGAGTTCAATACCGCGGCCTATCGCCAGTTCTCCGGAATCCACGGCCCTCTCGTACTCGCCGGTCGCAACGATGTTTTGTGCATAGCCCTGGCGGTACCGGCTGATCGAGGACGGGCCAAGGCCGATCAGGGTTTCGCACTGATCCTCGGTATAACCCTGGAAATTGCGGCGGATCTTGCCGGCGCGCGCCGCGACCGCCAGCGAATCGCCCGGCTTGGCGAAATGATCGAGCCCGAGCGCCTCGTAGCCGGCGTCGACGATCAGTCTCGCGGCGAGTTGCGACTGCGCCAGACGTGCGGCGGAATCGGGCAGCCACGCCTCATCGATCATCGTCTGATGCTTCTTGAACCAGGGCACATGCGCATAGCCGAACAGGGCCAGCCTGTCCGGCGCCAGCGTCAGCGCCTGGGCGACAGTCGCCGCAACGCTCTCGCAGGTCTGATGCGGCAGGCCGTACAGCAGGTCCAGATTGACGGACGTGACACCCCTCGCCCGCACCGCATCGACAATGCTTTTGGTCAGCGCAAAGCTCTGCTCGCGATTGATCGCCTTCTGCACTTTGGGATCGAAGTCCTGGACACCGAGGCTCGCTCTGGTCATGCCGATCGCAGCGAAGGCATCAAGCCGCCCTTCATCCATGTCGTTCGGATCGATCTCAACGCTGAGGCCGGCATCGTCGAGAAAGTCGAACCGATCCCGCAACGCTTTTCCGAGCATGAGGATGTCGTCGGGCTTCAGCATGGTCGGGGAGCCGCCGCCGAAATGGACGGCACGTACCTTGCCCCGGCCGCTCACAAGGCCGCCGACAGTTTCGATTTCCTTGTGGAGCGAGCGCAGAAAAGTGGCCACGGGCGCATAGTGCCGGGTCTGCTTGGTGTGGCAGGCGCAGAACCAGCACAGCCTGTCGCAATAGGGGATATGCAGATACAGCGATATCTCGTCATTGCCCTCAAGTGCATCCATCCAGCCGCGAACCGTTGCCGCGTCGACGCCCGGATGAAAGTGCGGGGCCGTCGGGTAGCTCGTATAACGCGGTACGTTGTCGCCAAGTCCCGCGGTTGGGGGGCCTGCGGTTGGGGTTGGGCGTGTTTCATAGGCAGTGGCGGCTGAGGTGCTCATACGGGCAAACTGCCGAAACTACCCCGACAAAGCCTTGATCTCGATCAAGGCGGCGCAGGGCGCAACCGGCGCAAGTTGCGGTCCCTGCTTCATTAAAGGCGTCGTATGGCCGTCAGACAGGATGCTCAACGAGTTGGCATTCCCGCGATTTGCGAATCCTGCGAAGCGCGCCATGGCGGGCTATGCGGCGCGCTCGAGGCCGGCCAGCTCGCCGAGTTGGCCAGGGCCTCATCGAGACATGAGGTCCTGGCCGGGACGGAACTTCCCGACGATGGCACCTACTCGAACGTGCTGTCCGGCGTGGTCAAGCTTACGAGAAACCTGTCGGACGGTCGTCAGCAGATTGTCGGGTTCCATTTCGCGCCCGATTTTCTAGGCAGGCCGTTCGAGGCAAAAAGGCCAATCAAGGCCGAAGCCTTGACGAAAATGACGCTTTGCTCGTTTCCGAGGGCGATCATCGACCGGATGATGGGCGACACGCCGGAGATCGGGCAAAGGCTGCTCCAGCACGCGCTGAACGAGCTCGACGAAGCGCGCGACTGGATGACGGCACTGGGGCACAAGACCGCGTCCGAAAAAGTAGCAAGCTTCCTTCTCATGATCGCCAGAAACATCGATCCGGCCAATCATCCGGCGGGCTCGACAAGCTTCGACCTGCCGCTGTCACGCGCGGATATCGCCGATTTTCTTGGACTGACCATCGAGACGGTAAGCCGCGAATTGTCCAGGCTGCGGTCGGATGGCGTGATCCGGATTGTAAACAAACGGCACATCAGCCTGGAAAGCGTGGCTCAGCTCGAGGAACGCCGCGGCGACTGAACAGCCGACGGCCCGCCTTCTCCCGCGCAAAGCAATCGGTGAGTTTCGGGCTCTCAGATCGGGCGTGGCTCCTGGCGCGGTCGTTGCTCCGACGGCCCTGGCGTTCTTGATGGCCGGCCCTGACGGCTCCCGAAAACAAAAGCTGTACCGTTTGACCTGGATCAAGGCTGTGAGGGTGGAAAATCCCGAAATGGTGCCGCGAGCGGTCATTTTCCGCTGGAACTTCGAGATCGGGGACTTGCGATGAGATTTGGCACGGAGATCGTCCTTCTAAGCCTGTTTGCCTTTGCGGCCCTAGTGGCTGCCGGCTTCGGCGCAGATGAGCCTTTTCGCCAGCATATGTGGGTGTTGTTCTTCGCGGTGGCTGGCTTCACCGCGATCCTGTTGCGCAACACGGATTTCAAGGCGGCAACTCCGGTCGACCCCTCGGCCTACATGGATGGTCCGATCCGTTACGGAGCGATCGCCACGGTGTTCTGGGGCGTCGTCGGCATGCTGGTCGGCGTTGTCATTGCTCTTCAGCTTGCCTACCCGGATCTCGATATCCAACCCTGGTTCAATTTTGGCCGCCTCCGGCCTCTGCATACTTCCGGCGTGATCTTCGCCTTTGGCGGCAACGCTCTTCTGTGCACGTCCATGTATGTCGTGCAGCGTACCTCGCGCGCGAGGCTGTTCGGCGGCGATCTCGCCTGGTTCGTCTTCTGGGGCTACCAGCTTTTCATCGTCATGGCCGCGACCGGCTATCTGCTCGGCATCACCGAAGGTCGCGAATATGCCGAGCCCGAATGGTATGTCGACCTCTGGCTGACGATCGTCTGGGTCGCCTACCTGATCCTTTTCCTTGGCACCATCCTCAAGCGCAAGGAACCGCATATCTACGTCGCCAACTGGTTCTACCTCTCCTTCATCGTGACCATTGCGATGCTGCATGTGGTCAACAACCTCTCGATGCCGGTGTCATTCCTAGGCTCGAAGAGCTACTCGGCATTCTCAGGCGTTCAGGACGCGCTGACCCAGTGGTGGTACGGCCATAATGCCGTCGGCTTCTTCCTGACCGCCGGCTTCCTCGGCATGATGTACTACTTCGTGCCGAAGCAGGTGAACCGCCCGGTCTACTCCTACCGCCTGTCGATCATCCACTTCTGGGCGCTGATCTTCCTCTACATCTGGGCCGGCCCCCATCACCTTCACTACACCGCCCTGCCCGATTGGGCGCAGACGCTCGGCATGGTGTTCTCGGTCATGCTGTGGATGCCCTCCTGGGGCGGCATGATCAACGGCCTGATGACCCTCTCCGGAGCCTGGGACAAGATCCGCACCGATCCGATCGTCCGCATGATGGTCGCGGCCATCGCTTTCTACGGCATGTCGACCTTCGAAGGCCCGATGATGTCGATCAAGGCCGTCAACTCGCTCTCGCACTACACGGACTGGACCATCGGCCATGTCCATTCCGGCGCGCTCGGCTGGGTCGGCATGATCTCGTTCGGCGCCATCTACTACATGGTGCCCAAGCTCTGGAACCGTGAGCGGCTCTATTCGATGCGTCTCGTCACCTGGCACTTCTGGCTGGCGACGCTCGGCATCGTCGTCTACGCGGCCGTGATGTGGGTTTCCGGCATCATGCAGGGCCTGATGTGGCGCGAGTACGACGAACAGGGTTTCCTCGTCTATTCATTCGCCGAGACCGTCGCCGCCATGCACCCCTACTACCTCATGCGCGCAGCGGGTGGCGCCATGTATCTCGCCGGTGCCCTGATCATGGCCTGGAACATCACCATGACCATCCTCGGCTACCAGCGCAAAGAACAACCACTGCCGGGTTCCGCACCCGCTCTCCAGCCTGCTCAATAAGGAGCCAGACATGGGTCTGATCGATAAACACTCCCTAATCGAGAAGAACGCCACGCTTCTTCTCGTCGGTTCCCTGCTGGTCGTCACGGTCGGCGGCATCGTCGAGATCGCACCGCTCTTCTATCTCGACAACACGATCGAGAAGGTGGACGGCATGCGGCCCTACACCCCGCTCGAGCTCGCCGGCCGCAACATCTATGTTCGCGAAGGTTGCTACCTCTGCCACAGCCAGATGATCCGACCCTTCCGGGACGAGGTCGAACGGTATGGCCACTACAGCCTGGCTGCCGAGTCCATGTACGATCATCCATTCCAGTGGGGATCGAAGCGGACCGGCCCTGATCTTGCGCGCGTCGGCGATCGCTACTCCAACGCCTGGCACGTCCAGCATCTCGACGATCCGCGCTCCGTCGTGCCGGAGTCGATCATGCCGAGCTACGCGTTCCTGAGAAACACGCCGATCGAGGTGAAGGACTTCTCGACGCATCTGGTCGCGAACAGGCGTGTCGGAGTGCCCTATTCCGATGACATGGTCTCGAACGCCAATGCAGACCTGATGGCTCAGGCAGACCCCAACGCGGACACGTCCGGACTGGAAAGCCGCTATCCGAAAGCCAAGGTCGGCGACTTCGACGGCAACCCCCAGCAGATCACCGAGATGGATGCGCTGGTCGCCTATCTGCAGATGCTCGGCACGCTGGTCGACTTCAAGAACTACGACGAAGCAGCCGGCTATCGCTGAGGAGAGCAATCGATGGACTACAATTTGATGCGTGAGTTCGCCGACAGCTGGGGCCTGCTTGCCATGGCCCTGTTCTTTGTCGGCTGCATAGCCTTCGCGCTTCGTCCGGGTGGCAAAGCGCATGCCGACCAGGCCGCACAGATTCCTCTCAAGGACGATTGATCATGAGCAGCGAGCATATCGACGAAATCTCGGGCATCACAACGACTGGGCACGAGTGGGACGGGATCAAGGAGCTCAACAATCCCCTGCCGCGGTGGTGGGTGATCACCTTCTACGTCACCATCGCCTGGGCGCTCGCCTATACGATCTTCTATCCCGCCTGGCCGATGCTGAGCTCGACCACCAGGGGCGTTCTGGGCTTTTCCAGCCGCAACGACGTCAAGAACGAATTGGCCGCCGCGGAAGCCGCCAAGGCCAAATACGTCGCGTCAATAGAGTCCAAGAGTGTTTCCGAAATCGCGGGCGACGATGCGCTGCGCGAGTTTGCCGTCGCGGCCGGCGGCGCGGCATTCAAGGTCAACTGCGTGCAATGCCACGGATCCGGCGCTCTGGGGTCGAAAGGATTTCCGAACCTCAACGATGACGATTGGCTCTGGGGAGGAAAGACGGAGCAGATCCAGCAGACGATCACGCACGGCGTCCGCTTCGCCGCGGACGCCGATACCCGCCAGTCCGAGATGCCTGCCTTCGCCGACGTGCTCCAGCCCGAGCAGGTCGCCCAGGTGAGCGCTTTCGTTGCCAGCCTGTCGGGCCCAGTGAAGGACAAGAGCCTGATCGAGCCCGGCGCCAAGGTTTTCGCGGACAATTGTGTCGCCTGCCATGGCGAGAACGCGAAGGGCAACAGGGAGCTCGGAGCACCCGATCTCACCGATGCGATCTGGCTCTACGGCCCCGGCGAAGCCGCCATTGCTGCTCAGGTGAAAGCTCCGAAGAACGGGGTGATGCCCGCCTGGGTCGGTCGTCTTGGCGAGACTACGGTCAAGGAACTGGCTGTCTATGTCCATTCGCTTGGCGGCGGAGAATAGAAGCGGGGACTATTCTCGGCCCTTGGCCGTTCAAGCGACGAGGCCCGGCCATGCCGGGCCTCGACTTGTTTTTGATGATTCAATTTGACCTGCATCAACGCGACGCGGCGTGAGCGATTGCAAGAGTGCCGGACAGAGGCGGCATCATTTCGCCGCGATTGGAGATTGGTCGTGCTGGATCAGACGCAGGTAGAACGGCTCGAGGCAGAAGCGGTCAACTCCGCCAAGACGCGACAGCCGCTGTACACGGCGCGCAAGAAGATTTTCCCTAAGCGTGCATCCGGCCGTTTCCGCCAGTTCAAATGGGTGGTGATGGCGATCACGCTCGGCATCTATTATCTGACGCCCTGGCTGCGCTGGGACCGCGGACCTTTCGCTCCCGACCAGGCCGTTCTCCTCGATCTGGCGAACCGTCGTTTCTATTTCTTCTTCATCGAGATCTGGCCGCAGGAATTCTACTACGTCGCCGGCCTTCTCATGATGGCGGGCGTCGGTCTTTTCCTGATCACATCCACGGTCGGGCGAGCCTGGTGCGGCTACACCTGCCCGCAAACCGTCTGGGTGGACCTGTTCCTCGTCGTGGAACGCGCGATCGAAGGCGACCGCAATGCGCGAATGAAGCTGGAGGCCGCTCCCTGGACGGCCCGCAAGCTCTTCCTGCGCACAATCAAGCATGCCACCTGGCTCATCATTGGAGCGGCCACCGGCGGCGCCTGGATCTTCTACTTCGCCGACGCGCCGACGCTGCTGCGTGAAGTGGTCACCGGCACGGCCGCGCCCGTCGCCTATGTCACGATCGCCGTCCTGACCGGCACCACCTATGTGTTCGGCGGACTGATGCGCGAGCAGGTCTGCACCTACATGTGCCCGTGGCCGCGCATCCAGGCGGCCATGCTCGACGAAAATTCGTTGACGGTGACATACAACGACTGGCGCGGCGAGCCGCGTTCGCGCCATGCCAAGAAGGCGGTGGCCGCCGGACAATCGGTCGGCGACTGCGTCGACTGCAACGCCTGCGTCGCCGTCTGCCCGATGGGCATCGACATCCGCGATGGCCAGCAGTTGGAGTGCATCACCTGCGCGCTCTGCATCGATGCCTGCGACGGCGTCATGGACAAGCTCGGCCGCGAGCGCGGGCTGATCTCCTACGCAACGCTGGCGGACTACAACGCCAACATGGCGCTGGCGACCGCCGGCGGCACCGGTCCGGTAAACCCGGCGCTTGTCAGGACGCCAAGCGGCAGCTTCGTCGACGGCCTGGCGCATTTCCATCTGGGCAAGATCTTCCGGTTGCGCACCTTCATCTACCTCGGCGCATGGTCGGCGATCGGGTTGGTGCTGGTCTATTCACTGCTGACGCGTGAGCGGCTGGAGCTGAATGTCCTGCACGACAGAAATCCGCAGTTCGTGACGCTTTCGGACGGCTCGATCCGGAACGGCTACACCGTCAAGCTGCTCAACATGGTCCCCGAGCCGAGGACGATCGAGGTTACCCTTGAAGGGCTCGACGACGCAGAAATGAGCATCGTCGGCATGGACCAGCCCGCGAGCCGCTCGTTTGCCACCCAGGTCGAACCCGATCGGCTGAAGATACTCAAGGTCTTTGTTCGTCAACCGGCGGACCAGATCAAAAAGCCGGTTCAACACTTCGAATTCCGCATCGAGGACAAGGCAAGTTCCGAATCCGCCGAATACACCGCCAGTTTCAACGCACCGGAGATCGGCAAATGAACACCCATGCACGAAAGCCGCGCGAGTTCACCGGCAGGCATATGCTGATCTCCATCCTTGCCTTCTTCGGGGTGGTGATCGGGGTCAATGTCACGATGGCCACACTCGCGCGCAAGAGCTGGACCGGGCTGGTCGTTGAGAACACCTATGTCGCCAGCCAGCAGTTCAACGAGGAAGCCAGGAAAGGAAGGGCGCAGGCAGCGCTCGGCTGGACGGGCAGGCTGACCATCGCCTCCGGCGACGTCCGCTACAGCCTTGTCGACGCCCAGGGCAAGCCGGTGCCGCTGCATGGCGTCAGGATGCTGTTCCGGCACCCGGCTTACGAAGCCGAGGACGAAGCCGTCACACTTGCCGCGGCGGCCGGCGGCACGCCTGCGAACACGCAGGAGTTTGCCGCCCGGCACACGCCGAAGGACGGCGTCTGGATCATCGAGATCGATGCCGACGCCGGATTGACGGCGCCGTTTCGCGATGTTCGCCGCATCATAATCTCGAAAGGAGCACTGCAATGAGCTGCTGCGCGCCGGGAGCCGAAATGGCCTTGGACGTCGTCAATGCAGCGTCCGCCTCGCCGTCGAGCGACGAGATCAAGCTCGCCAGCCGCTCTCTGGGCGGCGGCGTGCACCAGACCGAGCTGTCGGTACCGACAGTCCACTGCGGGGCTTGCATTCAGGCGATCGAGACCGCTCTCGCCAAGGTCGAGAACGTTGAGTCCGCCCGTGTCAATCTTTCGACCAAGCGCGTCTCGGTGCGCTGGCGTGGAGACAGCGTCCCGCCATTGTTCGCCATGCTCGGCCGGCTCGGCTACCAGGCACATCTGTTCGACCCGGACATTCACGAGAAGGACAAAACCCTTTCGGAGTTGATCCGGGCCGTCGCGGTCGCAGGCTTCGCAGCCGGCAACATCATGCTGCTTTCGGTGTCGGTCTGGTCCGGAGCCGAAGGCGCGACGCGGGATCTGTTTCACTGGATATCCGCGCTGATCGCCATCCCGGCGCTCGCCTTCGCCGGCGGAATCTATTTCCGTTCCGCCGCGAACGCACTTCGCCATGGCCGGATGAACATGGATGTGCCGATCGCGGTGGGTGTGTCCCTGGCTTACGCGATGAGCCTCTATGAGACCATCAATCACGGCGAGCATGCCTATTTCGACGCCTCGGTGTCGCTGCTCTTTTTCCTGCTGATCGGCCGCACGCTGGATCATGTGATGCGGGAACGGGCACGCACGGCCGTCAACGGCCTGTCGAGACTCGCGGCACGGGGCTCGGTGGTGCTGCGGGAAGACAATACGCGCGAATACGTGCCCGTCGCCGAACTCATGCCAGGAATGCGCCTGCTTATCGCGGCCGGAGAAAGGATACCGGTCGACGGCGATATACTCAGCGGCAATTCCGACCTCGATTGCTCGCTCGTCTCCGGCGAAAGCACGCCCAAGGCCGTGGGTGCCGGGGCACATGTCCAGGCCGGAACGCTCAACCTCACCGGCCCGCTGACGATGCAGGCGACCGCCGCCGCGAAGGATTCCTTCCTGGCCGAAATGGTTCGGCTGATGGAGGCCGCCGAAGGCGGCCGCTCGCAATACAGAAGGATTGCCGACCGGGTGTCGGCACTCTACGCGCCGGTGGTTCATATCGCCGCCTTTGCGACGTTCATCGGCTGGATGGTGGCGTCCGGCGACTGGCACCGCGCCGTCACCATCGCCATCGCCGTGCTCATCATCACTTGCCCCTGCGCTCTCGGCCTTGCGGTGCCGATCGTTCAGGTCGTGGCGGCCCGGCGCCTGTTCGAAGCCGGGGTCATGGTCAAGGATGGCTCGGCCCTGGAGCGTCTCGCCGCGATCGATACGGCGGTGTTCGACAAGACCGGAACGCTGACTTTAGGACAGCCAAGGCTGGTCAACGCATCCGAGATCGATCCGACCATGCTCGCGATGGCCGCCGACATAGCGGCTCATTCGCGGCATCCGTTTTCAAAGGCTATTGCCGCCTATGCGGGCTTTGCCGGTCAGCCCAAGCTCGACTCGGTGCGAGAAGAACCCGGCTTCGGCGTCGAAGCGGCCGCTGGAGATGACATCTGGCGCCTCGGCCGAGGCGGATGGGCCGGCTGGAAGGCCCGGACCGGCGGCGAAGGCAAGATCGGCGGCTATGGCGGCACGGTGCTTTCGAGGAATGGCAGCATCGTCGCATGCTTCGCTTTCGAGGATGCGGCTCGATCGGACGCCCAGGCGGCGATTCAGCAGCTGAAGGGCGCCGGCGTGTCGGTGGATATGCTGTCCGGCGATACCGAGAAAGCCTGCAGCCAGGTTGCCACCGCATTGGGAATTGAAAGTTTCGTGCCGGCGCTGCTGCCCTCGGGAAAGGTCGAGTGGATCGAGTCGCTGACCCGCGCGGGACACAAGGTGCTGATGGTGGGCGACGGCCTCAACGACACACCGGCGCTGCGAGCGGCACATGTCTCGATCGCCCCCGCGACCGCGGCCGATATCGGCCGCGGTCGCGGGGGCGATCGAGACCTGAAGGCTCTCGCGCAGGAAGACGAAGTCCGCGGCCTGGCGGCCGATATCGGCCGCCAGGCCGCGGACTTCGTCTTCCTGCGCGAGAGCCTTCAGGCAGTTCCCCTTGCCGTCGATATCTCTCGGAAGGCAGGCCGGCTCATTCGCCAGAACATCGCCGTCGCGATCGTCTACAACGCCCTTGCCGTGCCGATCGCCATTCTCGGATATGTGACGCCGCTCATCGCGGCGATCGCCATGTCCGCCTCCTCGCTGATCGTGATCGGCAACGCGATGCGGCTTCAGGCTACGGTGAAAGCGGTGCCGGAAGTGCTTCGGACCCGGCACCGCACGGACACCGTGGAAGCGACCCATCCATGACCACGCTTGTCTATCTCATTCCCGTGGCCCTGTTCTTGGGAGCGCTCGGTCTGTCCTGCTTCCTGTGGGCATTGCGCAGCGGCCAATACGAGGATCTCGACGGAGCCGCGGAGCGGATACTGATCGAGCCCGATGACCGGCCCGACAAAGGCTGACGATCAAACTGACGCAGATCAAAGCGCTGCCGTTCCCGGCGCTTCAAAAAGGGGCCTGATGGAGAGCAGGAAATGCCGATGCAAGCCCAGGCCATCATGACAACGCCGGTGATCTCAATCGATGCTTCGGCCTCGATCGCCAAAGCGGCCGATCTGATGCTGACCAGGAAAATCAGTTGTCTGCCGGTCACACGCGACGGCGCCATGGCCGGGATCATAAGCGAAGGCGACTTCCTGCGCCGTCAAGAGCTCGGCACCCAGCGTGTTCGTCCTCGCTGGCTGGAATTTCTGGCTGGCCCCGGCAAGGTCGCCGATGAATATGTCCACGCGAACGGACGCCGCGTAGGCGAGGTGATGACGACAGAAGTCGTCTCCGCGCCGCCAGGCACGTCGCTTGCCGAGATCGTCGAATTGATGGCTCGCTACGACATCAAGACTGTACCTATCGTCGACGCCGGCGAAATCGTCGGCATCGTCACCCGCTCGGATTTGTTGCGGGCCCTGCTTCGGATCCTGCCCAAATCAAGCGCGGCGACCGCCGATGACGAGTTGATACGCAGGACCATTGTGGCCGAGCTGCAGCAGCAGTCCTGGAGCGGGGGCGACCTGATCGGCGTTACCGTCGACAAGGGCGTCGTCGAATTGAATGGCGCGATTTTCGACGAGCGTCAGCGAAAGGCCGCCATCGTTGCCGCCGAGAACGTCGCCGGCGTCAAGAAAGTTACGGACAAACTGTTCTGCGCTGGCCCTCTGTCGGTCGTGCTTGTCTCCTAGGGTGGCTCATAGTTTCACGGAAACGCAGAACCCCTCTATCTCCTTGTTTTCACGCAATTCCGGACGGAAAACCGTTACACACTTTTCCTGGAATTGCTCTAGATCGCCGCTGCGGCCAATAACGGTCGCAGCAACAACAGGGCGAATCCAAGAAGGGCCGCGCCGGCAACCTTGTCCGCCATGCTCCTGCCTCCGCGTAGCCGCTTGCCGAACAAAAGCCAGAGCGATCCCGTGGCTGCCGTCATCCCAAGGAGCACGATCCAGTAGGCGCCCAAAACGTGCGGCTTGGCATTCATCGGCACCATCGCCAGGCAGTAGATAAACGCCTTCGGATTGAGGGCGGTGGTTGCCAGCACCGAAAGGCTGTCGCCGCTTTCGGATACGTTGATCGGGTTGCTGGCCATCAAACGCAGGCCCAGAACCACAAGCCACCCGGCTGCGATCAGTTTGAGTATCTGGATGGCGTCAGCCGGCATCAATGGGCGTAACGAAAGCCAGAGCGCCGCCGCGATCCCGTATCCGCATGCTTGCGCGGCCAGGAGCGTAATCGCCCTCTTTCGCTTGACCGCCCCCGCCATCAGGAGAGCGTTGGTCGGCCCTGGCGCGGCAAAGAGCAGAAACGCTTCGAGAAGAAATAGACCGTTCAATCTGCCTGACCCCGTGGATGCGGATCCATCATCCGCAAAAGCTGCGCGAACGCCACCCGAAGCTTCAATAGGACATCAAGCGGTTGATGCCGGACTGCTGAATCAGCGTCCGCGTAACACCGCCGAAGGCCCATTCCCTCAGCCGGCTGTGGCCGTAGGCGCCCGTCACGATCAGGTCGGCATGGATCGAGCGCGCAAATGCCGTCAGGCTGTCGCCGTCCGCCTCGCCGGAGATCACTTCGGTTCGCGCCGTGATGCCGTGATGCTCCAGAAATACCGCGACGTCGGCGAGGCTGTTGCGAACTTCTTCTCCGGAGACGGGTTCCATCGTGGCGACGACCACTTCGTTGGCCCTGGCCAGGAACGGCAAGGAGTCGGACAAGGCCCTGCGGGCTTCCCTGCTGTCCTTCCAGGCGACAAGGACAGTCTTTCCCAAAAGGTGCTCGGCATTGCTCGCGGCGACCAGCACCGGGCGGCCAGCGCCGAGCACGAGGCTTCCGATATCGACGGCGCGAAAGACATCCTCCCCTCCATCACCGGTCACGATAAGGTCGGCCGAACGGGCGGCTATGCCGAGAGCACGTGTCGGACCGCAGATGTACTGCGTCCATTCACTGCTTATCGAGGCCGGGACAAGCTTCTCGAAAATGTCGCGCAGTTCGGCAAGACGCTTCTCGATTTCGGTGCGAGCTATCTGCATGACCTCGCCTTCGTAGACCAGGCCTTCTCCCGTCGACACCAAGGGCGGAACGTCCGCGGCAGCGAGGCCGACGAGGTGAGCATCAAAGCGCTGCGCGAGTTCCGTTGCCAGCTTTATGATCGGCGCGGGGTTTGCATCAACGGCCAGATTGACGACTATCGTTTTGTAGGACATGCGGGCACCTTGCTCGATGCGGAAAGTCTGCGTCATTTTGCAGTGTGTTGGAGGTGCAGTGCCTTGATACCGATCAAAATCGCCGCAGCGACTGTTTGGCGGGTAAAAAGATGAGTGCTACATCATCGACCGCTGCTGTACTTCAATCCGGAGAATGCTCGTGAGCAAAAAGGGAGAAGCTTCACCCGAAGCCATCGCCGCGGCACTTCCGGTATCCGGCGATGAAATGGGGCGAGACTACCTGCCGGAACCTGAGCTTCTCGCGCTGATGTTCGAGCAGGCTCCTGGCTTCATGACCGTGCTCAGCGAGCCGGGCCACGTTTTCCAGTTGACCAATGCCGCTTATCAACGGCTGATCGGCCGGCGGCAGGTCATCGGCAAGTCGGTCAGCGAAGCCTTGCCCGAGCTCGAGGGCCAGGGGTTCTTCGAATTGCTCGACCGTGTCAGCGAAACCGGCGAGCCCTATGTCGGCCGCAATGCCAAAATCGTCCTGCGCAACCCTGAAACCGGCCTCGCGGAGGAGCGTATCCTCGACTTCGTCTACCAGCCCATCAGAGCCAAGGACGGCCGGATCACCGCGATCTTCGTTCAGGGCACGGATGTCAGCGACCTGTCGTTCGCCAACGCTGCATTGCAGTTGCGCGAGGATCACCTGCGTTCGATCCTGGCGACAGTGCCCGACGCGATGATCGTCATCGACGAACGCGGCCTTATCCAATCCTTCAGCACGGCGGCCGAGACGTTGTTCGGCTACAAGGCCAGCGAAGTCATCGGTCAAAACGTCAGGTTGCTGATGCCCTCGCCATACCGGAATGAGCATGACGCATATTTGCAGCGTTACCTGACGACGGGAGAGCGCCGCATCATCGGGCTGGGCCGCACGGTAACCGGAATGCGCAAGGACGGATCGACCTTTCCGATGGAACTCGCGGTCGGTGAAATGCATCCGGGAACGGGCCGCTTCTTCACCGGCTTCTGCCGCGACCTGACGGAACGCCATAAAACGGAAGCCAGGATGCAGGAGCAGCAGCAGGAACTGCTTCACATGGCGCGGTTCACCGCGCTCGGCGAAATGGCCTCGACGCTGGCGCATGAGATAAACCAGCCGCTGACGGCCATCACGAACTATCTCAAAGGCAGCCGCCGCCTCCTCGAGAAGAGCAAGGACGACAATGCCGCCATGTTGCAGGAGGCTGTCGAGAAGGCTGCCGACCAGGCCTTGCGCGCCGGCGACGTCATCCGCCGTCTCAGGGATTTTGTCGCCAGGGGTGAAAGCGAGCATACGGTGGAACGTCTGCCAACGCTCATCGACGACGCCTCGTCGCTCGCCCTGGTTGGCGCCAAGGAAGCGGACGTGCGCGTCAGTTACGATCTCGATCCGGCGGCCGAGCTTGTATTGACCGACAGAATCCAGATCGAGCAGGTATTGCTGAACCTGATGAGAAACGCCGTGGAGGCCATGCACGGTGCGCCACGTCGGGAATTGCATGTCGCAACCAAAGCGCGGCGCGATGGCATGATGGAGGTTGGCGTCATCGACACCGGCCCGGGGCTGGCGCCAGAGGTTTCGGCGCAGCTCTTCCAGCCTTTCGTGACCACCAAGAAGCACGGGATGGGTGTCGGCCTGTCCATTTGTCGCACTATCGTCGAGTCCCACGGTGGTCATATCTGGGCAGAGTCGCCACCCGGCGGTGGCACCGCGTTTCGGTTCACGCTGCGCGCTGTAGAAAAGGAAGAGGTTGCCAGTGGCCAATGATGTCGTGCATGTCGTCGACGACGATGTCGATGTTCGCAAATCGCTGGGCTTCCTGCTCGCGACGGCCGACTTTGCCGTGCGCCTGCATGAATCGGCAACTGCGTTCCTGGCGACGGAACCGAAGGAGATCGACGGCTGCATCGTCACCGACGTGCGCATGCCCGGCATCGACGGCATCGAATTCCTGCGGCAACTGAAAGCCCGTGGCCTGAGCGTGCCCGTAATCGTGATGACGGGGCATGCCGATGTCGCCCTGGCCGTCCAGGCGATGAAGGAAGGCGCCTCCGACTTCATCGAGAAGCCGTTCGACGACGAGGTGCTCATCGATGCAATTCGCTCTGCCCTGGACAACCGAAGTCAAGCGGTAGCCACGCACCCGCAATCGGCCGAGATCCGGAAGAACCTTGCCACCCTGTCAGAGCGGGAGCGCCAGGTGCTCGACGGGCTTGTCTCCGGGTTGCCGAACAAAACGATTGCCTATGATCTCGGGATCAGTCCACGCACGGTCGAAATCCATCGCGCCAACGTTATGAGCAAGATGGGCGCCGGCAGCCTTTCGCACCTGGTGCGCATGGCCCTGATCGCTGAACCCAAACCTTAGAGCAATTCCGGGAAAAGTGCGCAGCGGTTTTCCGTCCGGAATTGCCGCCTTAAGACAGGTTTCGAAGCGAAGCCGTCTTATCTTTTCGGAGGTCCCAGTCGCGCCAGTGGGTCGGCCGGATATCGACGCGCGCACCGGTAACGGCATCCCGCCACCCTTCCCGACCTCTTTCGCAAGGAAATACAAGCGCGTGCAAGCCATCCTCGTCCAGAACGGCTAGTTCGAGGCTACGGCCAAACGGAGCACTTGCTATTGGATTCCACATTTAGCCAACTTGGGCCGAAATGAAGTTCCGCGCTTTGACTTGAATCAGTTTTGGCCGGTTGGGTCGACCCCGCCCCCCCGGCGACCGGCTTGCAATCTCCTTCAGCAGCCGAACGAGATCTCGTTTCGTGGCGTGCCGAACAGATCCGGCGCCGCGTAATTTGACATAGCTCAAAGCGGAGCCCTGCCCCGGTCCGTAGGTTGGCTCCAGCAGACCGAACCGTCGCAGCCTGCGGCGTCGCTTCCTGCAGAGGAGTTCAGCATGAATTACCAGCGGTTCTTCGAAGACGCGATCGACCAGCTCCATGCGGAGCGGCGCTACCGGGTTTTCGCCGACCTCGAACGCATCGTGGGCAAGTTCCCGCGCGCCATCTGGCGCTCGAACGGCCGCGCCCAGGAAATCACCGTCTGGTGCTCCAACGACTATCTCGGCATGGGCCAGAACGGCGATGTGATTACCG
>NZ_RZSL01000930.1:0-1600 GCF_003997355.1 Mesorhizobium sp. M1E.F.Ca.ET.041.01.1.1
CATGGAAGCTTCGGTCCGTACCCAGCCGGGGCAGACCGCGTTGACCCTGATGCTTTTCGGTCCGAGCTCCCTGGCCCAGGTCTTTGTCAAGCCGATGATGGCGTGCTTGGAGGCCACGTAGGCGCCGAACCTCGCCTCGGCGACGCGTCCCCAGATCGAGGCCGTGTTGACGATCGATCCGCCGGCCGGCATGCGCGCCAGCACGCGCGCCGTCACCAGGGCGGTGCCGATCACATTGATCTCGACGATGCGGCGGAAGGCAGCCTCGTTGTCGTCGCCGGCGTCGCCGACGGGTGTCATCAGCTCGAGGCCGGCATTGTTGACGAGAACGTCGATGCGGGCGAGGGAGGCAAGCGCCGTCGAGACGGCGTTGCGATCGGCGATGTCGGCCTCGGCGGCGGTCGCGCCAAGCTCGCGCGCCCGCTCGTGGACGGCATCGTCATTGGCGATCAGGTGCAGCGTGGCGCCGGCCTTTGCGAAGCGCCGCGCTATGCCGAGCCCGATGCCTCGGCTCGCCCCCGTGATTACCACGACCTTGCCGGATAAGGAGAGGCTCATACTGCTGTTCCTGTCTCGTTGCGGATCAGATGCAGCACCTTGTTGCGCAGCTCGAAGAACTTCTGCGTCTCGCGGATCTCCAGCGGCCGCTGCGGCCCGAGCTCGGCCGCCACGTCGATGTCGGCGACGACCGAGGCGGGGCGCCGCGAGAACAGGATGATGCGGTCGGCGAGGAACACCGCCTCCTCGACATCGTGGGTGACGCAGATGATGGTCTTTTCCTCACGGATCTGGATTTGCCGCAGCTCGACCTGCAGGCGCTCGCGCGTCAGCGCATCGAGCGCGCCGAACGGCTCGTCCATCAAAAGCACGTCGGAGCCGGCGGCCAGCGTGCGCGCTATGGCGACACGCTGGCGCATGCCTCCCGAAATCCGGTTCGGGTAGGAGCCGGCGAAGTCGGCGAGGCCGAACAGCTCCAGATAGTGGCGCGTGCGCTCCAGCTTTTCCGCCGCGGCGATGTCGTTGCGGTAGCGCATGCCGAAGGCGATGTTGCGTTCGACCGTCAACCACGGGAACGACGAATAGGACTGGAAAACCATGCCGCGCCGCCGGTCGGGCCGCACGACCTTCTCGCCGCCGAGCAGGATCGAGCCGGAGCTCGGCTGGTCGAGCCCGCCGACCATCCGCATCAGCGTGGTCTTGCCGCAGCCCGACGGGCCGAGGAAGACGACCAGCGAATTGCGCTCGAGGCCGAGATTGGTTTTCCGCACCACTTCGACGGGGCCGAAGGACTTCGCCGTATCGGCGAATTGGACATATGCGCTCATCGTCGTCTAGCCCTCACAGATACCGGAACAGCCGGCGGTGAAGCAGGCGAAGCAACTGATCGGTGACAAGGCCGATCAGCCCGATGACGACGACGCCGGCCATGACCTCCGGCGTCTTCACGAAGCGACGTGCCGTCCAGATCACGTAGCCGATACCGGAATCGGCGGCGACGATCTCGGCGATGATGAGGTAGGTCCAGCACCAGCCGAGCGTGATGCGCAGGTTGTCGATCAGCGTCGGCCCCATCCAGCGCAGCGCGACATCGGTCATCACC
>NZ_RZSL01000931.1:0-1597 GCF_003997355.1 Mesorhizobium sp. M1E.F.Ca.ET.041.01.1.1
GTCGGTGACCGATGAGATAACCAACATTCTCGGCCGCGAGATTCTCGGCGGGCTCTTTCCACCCGGCGCCACGCTGCTTGGCGAGGAGGAGGTCTGCGTCCGCTTCGGGGCCAGCCGAAGCGCAGCGCGTGAGGCGGTGAAGATCCTGTCGGCCAAGGGCCTGCTGCTCACAAGGCCGCGCCGCGGATCGCGCATCCGGCCGATGAAGGACTGGAATTTCTTGGACCCGTCGGTGCTGGGCTGGCTGCGCGAGAGCGCTACGCCGCGCCATTTCATCATCGAACTGCTGGAAGTGCGCCTCGCCTTCGAGTGCGAGGCGGCGGCCCTGGCCGCGAGCCGGAATGACACCAACGAGATCGCCGCCATCCGCGAGGCCTTCGAGGCGATGCGGGCGGCGTCCTCCGGCCAGGGCGATCCGGTGTCGTCGGACGCCGCCTTCCACGAGGCGGTGCTGGCGGCCACCGGCAACCGCTTCTTCCTGCCGCTATCGGCATTGATCCACACGGCGCTGCAATACAGCGTGCCGACCACCAATGCGCTCTTCGGTCACCCGGTGGGCGATCTCCACGCTCATGGAAAGGTGCTGAGGGCGATCGAGGCGGGCGATGCCGCCATGGCGCGCCAAGCCATGCACGAAATGCTGAGCGAGGTGCTGGCCCGAGTCCGCAGCGCGGTGGAATTGACGGGCGCGTCCTAGTCGTGCGGGGCGTTCGCTCCGAGCGCCAGGAAGGGTTGTCCGCGTAGCAATCCACAAGGCGAGCATCCAGCGCTTCCGGCCGATCATGATGCGACCTTCGCGGCCCTGCTCGGCGCGCTGCCACTGGCGCTCGAGACCGGCACCGGGCGGAACTGCGCCAGCCGCTCGGCGTCGCGATCGTCGGCGGCCTCATCGTCTCGCAGTTGCTTACGTGCTCGCCCGCCCTCTGCCGGAGCGCCACATCGATGCGTCGCGGGGTGGCATTTTCCGTCGCATTTTCGGTCGATCGTAGGTGCTGCCGGGGGAGCGGCAGCACCGATCTGCGCCCCGGTCTCAGCGCTTCGGACCGAAGCCAGGATAGGGGTTGAGCGGCACGATCGCCGCGATGTCCATCATGCCGGCCTCGATCAGCGGCAGCGTGGCGAGATGGCCGCGCACCTCCTTCTCGTCCGCCGCCTCGAACATCATGCCGCTGCCGGGGATGTCGCCGCGGTTCCAGATCTGGCGCACGGCGCCTTGCGCATAGAGGGTCTTGCGCTGCTCGGACTCGGGTGGCAGCAGCGGCGCGAAATCGGCGTCGCTGAACTTCTGGGTGTTGCGGGTGAGAAGGGCAAAGAACTGCATGGCGGTCTCCTTTGTGGCCTGTTGATGCGGGAGGTATCGCGCCATATGGTCAGACTGTCCAAGACTGATTAGGATAAAGTTCAGATCTAGAAGGACTTGAGCTATCGGAGCAACAAATGCTCGACCTGCGCCAAATAAGGTATTTCGTCGCCGTCGCCGAGGCCGGCAATGTCGGCCGCGCCGCCGAGCAGCTGCACATCTCGCAGTCACCTTTGAGCCGCCAAATCATGCAGCTCGAGGAGCAGCTCGGCGTGGCGCTGTTCGAGCGCGCCAGGC
>NZ_RZSL01000932.1:0-1594 GCF_003997355.1 Mesorhizobium sp. M1E.F.Ca.ET.041.01.1.1
AGCATCGGCACATATTGGTCGGCCGGCCCCGCGGCGAAGGCGGTCGCGAACGAGTTCTTGGTGGCGTTGCCCAGCGGATTGGCAATTCCGGCAGCACCCGCCATCGATTCCAGATAGGTCAGATCCTTGAACGCATTGGCGATGGAGAATTTGTGCGCGTCGCGGTCGCCCTCCAGCGTCCAGCGCATGAAGGTCTGGTAGAAGCCGCAATCCATGCGGCCGTTGCGGATCACGCTGTCGAAGCGCGGCGGCGAGATGCCGACCTTCTGCGCCAAGGCAAGAGCTTCGGAGTAGATCGCGGCATAGCCGAGCGAGATGAAATTGTTGAGCAGCTTCATGCGGTGCCCGTCGCCGGTGTCGCCGATATGGACGATGCGGCCGGCCCAGGTCTCGATCACGGGCTTCAGCCGTGCGAACACCGCGTCGGGCGCGCCGACCATGGCGTCGAGCGTGCCCTCCCAGGCCTCCTTCGGCGTGCGGCTCAGCGGCGCGTCGACATAGTCGACGCCGAGCGCGTTGAGCTCGGCGGCTAAAGCCACGGTCGACGTCGGATCGGATGTCGAGCAATCGACCACCACGGAGCCTTGTCTCAAGCCTTCCTTCAGTCCGGCGGGGCCGCGGATGATCGCCTCGACCTCGCGCGAGCCGGTGACGCAGATGAAGACGATGTCGGAGGCAGCCGCCACATCGCGAGAACTCGATGCTTCTTTGGCGCCGCGGCCGATCAGGTCTTCCGCCGGCTTGCGGTTCTTGCGGCCGAGGAAGGTCAGCGGATAGCCCTTGTCGACGATGTTCTTGGCGATGCCGTGCCCCATCAGACCGAGGCCGATGAAACCGATGTTTTCGCGGGCAGCGGTGGTGGTCATGTCGTTTCGTCCCTGTCATTCTTGATGATCGGCGCCGACCCGACCGCCCGGCGAGCGCTTTGCCATGAAGGTTTTTCGCGGGCCTTGGCGGTGGCGGGCGATTGCGGAATGCCATATTGTCTGACAATACGCATAATTTTTGAGCAATGTGGAGAGCAAAATGACGAAGCGGATCATGTTCACCGGCGGCAGCGGCAAGGCCGGCCGTCATGTCGTCCAGTATCTGGTCGAGCATGGCTGCCAGGTGCTCAACATCGATGCCAGGCCGCTCGACAACCCGAAGGTGCGCACTTTAATCACCGACATCACCGACAGCGGCCAGGTGTTCAACGCGCTGTCGAGCTATGCGGGGCTGCACGAGTTCGATCCGTCGCTGCGGGCGCAACCGGTCGATGCCGTGGTGCATTTCGCCGCCATCCCGCGCATCATGATCACGCCCGACAACGAGGTGTTCCGCATCAACGCGATGGGCACCTACAATGTCATCGAAGCGGCGGTGAAGCTCGGCATCCGCAAGGTGATCATCGCCTCCAGCGAGACGACCTATGGCCTGGTCTTCGCCAACGAGCCGCGCAACCCGACGCATTTCCCGCTCGACGAGGACTACGACGTCGATCCGATGGACAGCTATGCGCTGTCGAAAATCGTCAACGAGAAGACGGCGCGCGCCTTTGCGCTGCGCAGCGGCTTCGACATCTATGCGCTGCGCATCGGCAACGTCATCGAGC
>NZ_RZSL01000933.1:0-1592 GCF_003997355.1 Mesorhizobium sp. M1E.F.Ca.ET.041.01.1.1
ATATTGCGCCGCTGCGATGGGCGATCCACGGTCGGCCACATCATCGCCGATCTTGCCTCCGATTATGACGCCGATCAGGAGGCCGTGGCGGCCGACGTCATCGCCTTCCTGCAGGAATGGTCGGACAAGCTGCTGGTGAAGCTATGAGCGAGCCCGTTCTCCCTCCGATCGGCATGCTGGCGGAACTGACGCATCGCTGCCCGCTGCAGTGCCCTTATTGCTCCAATCCGCTCGAATTGCTGAAGGCCAATCGCGAGCTCGACACGCAGACTTGGCTCGATCTCTTCTCGCAGGCCGCCGATCTTGGCATTCTGCAGGTGCATCTGTCCGGCGGCGAGCCGACGCTGCGCCGCGACCTCGAGCAATTGATCGCCGGGCTTTCGGCGCGCGGTGTCTACACCAACCTGATCACCGCCGGCGTCGGCATTGCCGAAGGCCGCATCGAGGCCTTTGCCGAAGCCGGTCTCGACCACTTGCAGTTAAGCTTTCAGGGTGCTCGTCCGGCCACGACCGACCGTATCGGCAACCACGGCGGCAGCCACGAAAAGAAGCTGGAGACGGCACGCCGCACCCGCGCGGCCGGGCTGCCGCTCACCATCAATGCGCCGATCCATCGTCACAACATCGAGGAAGTGCCCGAATTCATCGATCTGGCCCTTTCGTTGGGCGCGGAGCGGCTCGAGATCGCCAACGTGCAGTATGCCGGCTGGGCGCTGGCCAATCGCGATATGCTGATGCCCGAACGTGCCGCGGTCGAGCGGCAGGCGGACATTGTCGCGGCGGCTCAGGAACAGCTAGCCGGCGTTATGAACATCGACTTCGTCACGCCCGACTATTTTGCCATCTATCCCAAGCCGTGTATGGGCGGCTGGGCGCGCGATGCGTTCATGGTGGCTCCGGACGGTACCGTGTTGCCATGCCATGCCGCGCAGACGATTCCTTCGCTCCACTTCGAGCGTTTCGGCGAGCGCACGCTTGCCGAAATCTGGACCGATTCACCAGCGTTCAATGCCTTCCGCGGCACCGGATGGATGCAGGAGCCCTGCCGAAGCTGCGAGCGTCGCGAGATCGACTGGGGCGGCTGCAGGTGTCAGGCGATGGCGATTGCCGGCGATGCCGCGGCTACGGATCCAGCCTGCATCAAGTCGCCGATCCACAACCACATGGCGATACTGGCCGACGCCGCGCTGGCACAGGCAGCGCCGGAGAGAAATGGCGCGGAAAGTTTCATTTTCCGGCGGATCGGCGCCACAACTCGACCTGACAAAAGCGCTTGATCAACCACGCTTTGCCCGCCCCCGTCGATGGCGTGCCGTGGAGCCACTGATTATGTCGGATGCCGGTGGGACTGCAGCAGCACGACATCGGCACCCTGGCGACAAAACGCGGAGATTCCGGGCGCGGGCGGCACGCTCATCCGCGGCGAATGCTCCATCGCGCTCAGCCCGCTTCCGCCGAGGCCCGGAACGCAGTCCGGCTTCGAAGCCAGCGTCAAGTTCGCAACCGCAAGCGAGTCGAAGTCGTTGCATTCTGCAGCATAAACATTTCAAGCGTGACTTAGACCGCTGTTTGCTGCAGTCATACTCCTCCCA
>NZ_RZSL01000934.1:0-1583 GCF_003997355.1 Mesorhizobium sp. M1E.F.Ca.ET.041.01.1.1
GGTGTCGCCGGCGTTCAGGCTAGCGACGGAGTAGGTCGGGGCCTGCGAAAGGCTGCCGGTGATTTCGGCATGCTCGTCGGGCTTCGCCGGAGCGTCAGTCGCCGCGGGCACGTCGCCGACCTCGTTTTCAGCCCGTTCCAGGATCGGTCCGAGCCGGCCGTGGCGCTGGCTGAGCTGGGTCTGCCTGGCCAGCAACTCGCTCACTTTGGTTTCCATGAGCTGCTGGTCGAGAAGCTGGCGGCTGGTGATCCTGTCCACCTGGGCGCGAAGCGCGGAGATACGGTCCTCATAGGCCTGCTGCATACGCGCCTGCCTTGCCGTCGTGGCGCCGATCAGGTCGTCGCGCAGCACCAGATAGGAAGTTGCGAGCAGGTAACCGATGGCGATCGCCGCAAGCGCCGACCCGATGAATGCGGCAAGCCAGGGGCGAATGGTGAAATGCCTGATCTCGTTGCCCCTGGCGATAATGACCGTATGGGGCTCTTTGCGCCTGCCGAAGACCGCTGACTGACCGGTTGGTTTCACGGGACCAAAGCTTTCGTTACGACTCCAACGACCGCCCGGGATTACACATTATTAGGGTTAACAAAGCTTTGCTGGCCGCGATGCTCGCGTAACCAATTCACGCATTGCGCGTCGCAGGTTGCAGTGGGAAGGAAGCCGGTAAATGCCGTGGGTGGGTGCTTTCGGCTGCCTCAAAGAGCGCGCACCGCTTCCAGCACCTCTTCGGCATGGCCCTTGACCCGCACCTGTCGCCAGATACGGGCGATACGTCCGTCCTCGCCGATCAGGAAGGTGGCGCGCTCGACACCCATGTATTTGCGGCCATACATGGTCTTCTCGACCCATAGTCGAGAGGCCTCTATCACCTTGCGCTCCTCGTCGGCGACGAGGTCGACGGTGAGATCGTACTTCGCCTTGAATTTGTCGTGTTTCTTGACGCTATCGGGGGACAGCCCGATGACCACGGCGCCGGCCCTCTCGAATTCAGGCTTCAGCTGCGAGAAGCCGATCGCCTCATTGGTGCAGCTTGTGGTGTCGTCCTGCGGATAGAAGTAGAGTACGACCGGCTTTCCCCGCAACGCGGCGAGGCTGAGGGAGCCGCCGCCGTCGCGCGGAAGATCGAATTGCGGCGCAACGTCGCCCACTGCGAGATCAGCCATGTCGATGCCTTTGTCTGAGGTTACGCGCGGATCGAGCATCGGTATAACCTAAGGTGGGGATTCGTCCACGACGAGTTCGTTCACAACGGAATATTGCGTGGATCAGGAGCACCCGCAGCACGAGAAGATCAGGTTCAGGCGTGACGAGATCACAGACCTGGGGACGTTTCCGTCCGCGTGCCGCGTGCCACCACTCGGCCGCGCTTCGGTGCGCCGCCGCTTCCGCATCATCGGCCGGGTGTTTGCCGGGCTCTGCGCGCTGGTGTTCCTGGCGGCAGCAGGCATCTATGTGCTCGGCACGTCGGGCATCGGCACGGAGCGGCTTCGCGCCGAAGCCGAGACAGCCATCGAGAAGCTGGCCGGCGTCGATGTCAACGTCACCGTCGGACCGGCGCGGCTGACGCTCGACGGGTCGAGCTT
>NZ_RZSL01000935.1:0-1582 GCF_003997355.1 Mesorhizobium sp. M1E.F.Ca.ET.041.01.1.1
GCCCGGAAACTGGCGACGGAAGTGCTGTCGATGCCGGAGAATGTGCTGCGGGTCGGCGGATTGGGTGCAATCGCAATCGGCGTCGGCATCGTCTGGCTGGCGCGCGGCTGACGAATTTCCTTGGTGCCGCGACGATTGACGATTTATCTTCCGCCGATGGCTATAGCCGCAAACGTGCCTTATTTCTTGCCAACATGAGTTGGACAGGCGCCTTTGCGGAAGCGCTTTTCCTCTTCAGAAAGACCGGGAGGCCACGATGATATCCGACACCCTGTTGCGCGCGGCGCGGCGCACGCTTTTCGCCGGCGCCACCGCATTCGTCGTCGGCATAATTGCCGTCCCGTCTTTCGTCACGCCCACGATCGCGTCCGACGGACCGCCCTCGGTCGCCGATCTCGCCGAACGCCTGCTCGGCGCCGTGGTCAACATCTCGACCTCGCAAACCGTGAAAGGCACGGAAGGCCCGGGCGCGGTGCCGATGCCGCAGCTTCCCGAAGGTTCGCCCTTCCAGGATTTCTTCGACGACTTCTTCAAAAACCGTGGCGGCGACAAGGGCGGCGGCGGGCAGAAGGTGCAGTCGCTGGGCTCCGGCTTCGTCATCGACGCCGACCAGGGCATTGTCGTGACCAACAACCATGTGATCGCCGATGCCGACGACATCGAGGTCAATTTCTCCGACGGCGTGACGCTGAAGGCGACGCTCGTCGGCACCGACACCAAGACCGACGTCGCGGTGCTGAAGGTCGACCCGAAGGGCCACAAGCTGACGGCCGTGAAGTTCGGCGATTCGACCAGGATGCGCGTCGGCGACTGGGTGATGGCGATCGGCAACCCGTTCGGCCTCGGCGGCACGGTGACGGTCGGCATTATCTCGGCGCGCAACCGCGACATCAACTCCGGCCCCTATGACGATTTCATCCAGACCGATGCCGCCATCAATCGCGGCAATTCCGGCGGTCCGCTGTTCAACGCAGAGGGGGAGGTGATCGGCATCAACACGGCGATCATCTCGCCGTCGGGCGGCTCGATCGGCATCGGTTTCTCGATTCCGTCGCAGCTTGCTGCGGGCGTGGTCGACCAGCTTCGCCAATACGGCGAGACGCGGCGCGGCTGGCTTGGCGTGCGCATCCAGCCGGTGACGGACGACATCGCCGAGAGTCTCGGCATGGCGACCGCCAAGGGCGCGCTGGTGGCCGGCGTCATCAAGGGCGGGCCGGTCGACAATGGCACGGTCCAGGCCGGCGACGTCATCATCAAATTTGACGGCAAGGACATCCACGAGATGCGCGACCTGCCGCGCGTCGTCGCCGAAAGCCCCGTCGGCAAGGCGGTCGACGTCGTCATCGTGCGCAAGGGCGTCGAGCAGACGGTGAAGGTAACTCTCGGCCGGCTCGAGGACGGCGAGAAGCTTGCCAGCGGCGAGAACGGGACTACCGACCAGGACAAGGGCGACAAGGCGGCTCCGATGTCCACGGCTTCGGTGCTCGGCATGACCGTCGGCGAGCTCAACGACCAGACGCGGCAGAAGTTCGGCATCGCGGCCGACGTGTCGGGTGTGGTGATCACCGACGTTGCCAAGGAT
>NZ_RZSL01000936.1:0-1581 GCF_003997355.1 Mesorhizobium sp. M1E.F.Ca.ET.041.01.1.1
GGCCAAGGCTACCGAAGTCAGCGAACGCAGGCCTGGCGTCCTGGTGCTCGGCTGCGATCAGACGCTGTCGTTGGGCGACAAGATTTTCCACAAGCCGGCCGACATGGAAGGCGCGCGCAGGCATCTCCTGGCTTTGTCGGGCAAGACGCATCAGCTCAACAGCGCCGCCGTGCTTTGCCGCGACGGCGAGGTGCTGTGGCGGCATGTCGGCGTCGTCAGCCTCACCATGCGCAAGCTCGATCCCGCCTTCATCGGCCGCCACCTGGCGCGCGTCGGCGCCAAGGCCCTGGCAAGCGTCGGCGCCTATCAGGTCGAGGGCGAAGGCATCCAACTCTTCGAGAAGATCGAAGGCGACTATTTCACCATCGTCGGCCTGCCGCTTTTGCCGGTGCTGAAGGAGCTGCGCGCGTTGGGGGCCATCGATGGTTGAGAAAAAGGCTTTCGTCACCGGACATCCGATCGCGCATTCGCGTTCGCCGAAGATCCACGGCTACTGGCTGGCGAAATACGGCATCGACGGCAGCTATCGGGCGATCGATGTCGTGCCGGAGGATTTCGCGGCGTTCCTGAAATCGCTCGGCGAGAATGGCTATCGCGGCGGCAACGTCACCATCCCGCACAAGGAAGCCGCCTTTGCCTTGGTCGAACGCCGCGACGAGGCGGCCGAAGCGATCGGCGCGGTCAACACGCTGTGGCTGGAAGATGGCGTCTTGTGGGGCGGCAACACCGATGGTCTCGGCTTTGCCGGCAATCTCGATGACTACGCTCCGGACTGGGCGGGCAATGGCCCAGCCGTGGTGCTGGGCGCAGGCGGCGCGTCCCGGGCGGTCATCCACGCGCTGAAGGCCCGCGGCATCAAGGACATCCGCATCGTCAACCGCACGCTGGCGAGGGCGCAGGAACTTTCCGACCGCTTCGGCGCCGGTGTTTCCGCGCATGGCGCCGGCGCCGTCGGCGAACTGCTTGCCGATGCCGGCCTGCTCGTCAACACCACGGCTCTCGGCATGCATGGCAACGAGACCCTCGCCGCCGATCCGGCCGGTCTGCCCGATCATGCCATCGTCACCGACATCGTCTATGTGCCGCTGGAGACGCCGCTGTTAGCCGCCGCCAGGGCGCGCGGCCTGAAGACGGTCGATGGTCTCGGCATGCTGCTGCATCAGGCCGTGCCCGGTTTCGAGCGCTGGTTCGGCAAGCGGCCGGAGGTCACGCCCGAGCTGCGGCGCATGATCGTCGCCGACATTGAAGCGCATTGAGATGGCAGCCATGATCGTGCTCGGCCTCACCGGATCGATCGGCATGGGCAAGTCGACCACGGCGAAAATGTTCACTGACGCCGGCGTGCCGGTGCACGATTCCGACGAGACCGTGCATCGTCTTTACTCAGGCAAGGCCGCGCCGCTGGTCGAAGCGGCGTTCCCCGGCACGACGAAAGCGGGCGTGGTCGATCGCGCCAGGCTGGCGGAAAAGGTGTTGGGCGATCCCGCCGCGCTGAAGAAGCTGGAGGCGATCATCCATCCGCTGGTCCGCGCCGACGCCGATGCGTTTCTTGGCCTGCATCGCGCCGCCGGCGCGCCGATC
>NZ_RZSL01000937.1:0-1578 GCF_003997355.1 Mesorhizobium sp. M1E.F.Ca.ET.041.01.1.1
GCGCTACTACGTCTATCACCGCATCGCGCACCGGGTGCGCTGGGTCTGGGCCGAGCACGTCAACCATCATTCCAGCCAGCACTACAATCTTTCGACGGCGCTGAGGCAAAGCTGGACCGGCCTCTTCACCTTCACCTTCATCCTGCAGGCGCCGCTGGTGCTCGCCGGCTTCCACCCGGCCGTGATCGCCTTCGTCTTCGGCTTCAACCTCGTCTGGCAGTTCTGGATCCACACCGAGACGATCGGCAAGATGTGGGGCTGGTTCGAACTCATCTTCAACACGCCCTCGCATCACCGCGTCCACCATGCCACCAACCCGCGCTATCTCGATGCCAATTTTGCCGGCACGCTGATCATCTGGGACCGCATGTTCGGCACTTTCGTCGAGGAACTGGAGGGAGACCGGCCGCGCTACGGCATCGTCAAGAACATCGGCACCTTCAATCCGCTGAAGGTGGCCTTCCACGAATGGATAGGCATGTTCAAGGATGCGGCTAAGCCGGGGCTGACGCTCAGCCAACGCCTCAACTATCTCATCCAGCCGCCCGGCTGGAGCCATGACGGCTCGCGCGACACGTCGGAGACGCTGAAGGCGGCTTATGTGCGGAGAAATCCGGCGGAGGCGGGCAGGCCAGGGCTGCCGGCCGCAGGCGCAGAGCCGGCGGAGTAGTCAGGACGGTTCACCGCCGCCACGTAGCAGGGCTTCGTAGTCGCGGCCGCCGTAGAAGATATTGACGATGCGCACGATATCGCTTTCGACGATATAGGCGATGACGGCGGAATGCTCGAACGGGACAGTCCTCAGACCCGGCACAATGTCATCGTGCTGGCGCCCGCCGCGGGGCGCATTGCCGATGCTGTGACAGCGGTCCCTGATGCGATCAACGAAGCTTATAGCGATACTGCCGCTACCGCTGCTTTCGAAAATATAGGCGGCAATGGCATCGAGATCGGATATGGCCGCTTCGCTAAGAACGACGGCGAGACGTTGAATCATCACTGTCTCGCGCCATCTGCGAAATCCGACCCTTTACCCTCGCGATCGCCTCATCGAGCGGAACGGCTGGCCTCTTGTCCTCAATCGAAGCCTTCACCCGCGCCCGGATCGAGGCCATGCGCTCGGCATGCTCCTCTTCCTCGCGTTGGAAGGCGCGGAGTGCGGCGCGGATGACTTCGCTCGCGGACCCGAACGAGCCGTCCTCGACCTTTTCGCGGATCATCCGGGCCATGGCTGGCGTGACGGTGATGGAGAGTTTCTCGGCGGACTCCACGGGATAGCTCCATGCATATAAAGTAGGATAGTATCCTACTTGATATGGGTCGTCCAATCGGAACCGAAAAGCCTATTCCGCGGCTTGCGCCCGCGCCGGCAACCCCAGCCATTCCCTGCAGTCCGCCAGAGCGCGCGACGTGATCGCGTGGCGTTTGGCGATGGTCTTGTCCTTGCCGCGCAGGCGTTTGCCTTCGACCTTCGGCGCCTCCACCGGCGGAAACAGGCCGAAATTGACGTTCATCGGCTGGAAGGAGCGTTTTCCGGGCTCGTCGTCCGAAACGATGTGGCCGCCGGTAATGTGGTTG
>NZ_RZSL01000938.1:0-1575 GCF_003997355.1 Mesorhizobium sp. M1E.F.Ca.ET.041.01.1.1
CTTCGATATCGGCGAGGATGATCTTGCTCATCTTGTACATCGCCTGCCGCGCCCGGTCGGCCTTCTCACGGTCCGGATCGTTCATCAGGCGCAGCGCCGGCTCCGGGATGACCTGCCAATAGACGCCGAACTTGTCCTTGAGCCAGCCGCAGGGTTTTTCCGAGCCGCCGCCTGCCGTCAGCGCATTCCAGTAGTAGTCGGTCTCGGCCTGGTCGCTGGTCTCGACGTAGAGCGAGATCCTTTCATTGAAGGGCGGCACCCCGCCGGCGTTGAGCGCGGTGAAGCGCTGCCCTTCGAGCTCGAAGTCGAAGATCGCGTGCGGCACCGTCCCGTTGGTGCCGCCGACGAAGTCGGTGAATTCGATCGCGCCCAGCGCCCGGCCGTTCCTGAACACCGACAGATAGAAGTCGCGCGCCTCTTCGGCATCGAGGTTGAACCAGAGGAAGGGATGAACGTTAGCCATGTTTGCCTCGTGATTTTTGATCACAAATCCTGTGAGGATTTTTGACTGGCAAAAGCTCGACGGACAAACCAAAATTTGGCAAGTATTTGTTACCTTCACTCACAAATGACTTTCTCGCCGTGACCCGCAAGCTGCCGCCGTTGAATGCATTGCCGGCCTTCGAGGCCGCCGCGCGCCACCTGAATTTCTCCAGGGCGGCAGACGAGCTCAACGTCACGCATGGCGCCGTCAGCCGCGCGGTAAAACATCTCGAGGACCAGCTCGGCGTGCAGCTCTTCGAGCGCGCGACGCGCTCGGTGCGGCTGACCGCCGTCGGCGAGCCTTATGCGCGGGCGGTGCGCGAGGTGCTCGACCAGCTCTCGGTCGCCACCCACACGGCGACCTCCCGCCTCTCTGGCTCGACCTTGAATGTCAGCACATCGGACGGCTTTGCCGGAAAATGGCTGGTACCCCGGCTCTACCGATTCCATCGGGCGCATGCCGACATCGACGTACGCGTCTCGACCACCGGCAAGCTCACCAATTTTCGCGGCGACGGCATCGATGTCGCCATCCGTTACGGCAGCGGCGATTATCCGGGGCTGACGTCGGAATTCCTCACCGGCGAGGAGGTTTTTCCCGTCTGCAGCCCCAGGCTCCTGGAGGGACCGCATCCGCTCAAGAAGCCTGAGGACCTCAAACATCACACGCTGATCCGCGACGGCTATCGGATCGACTGGGCGGCTTGGCTTGCCAGCGCCGGCGTCGAGGGCGTCGACCCGAACAGCGGGCTCACCTTCGATTCCGCCACCTTCGCGGTGGAATCGGCCGTGCAGGGCGAAGGCGTGGTGCTTGGCCGCACCATGCTGGTTTCGGCCGACCTCGCCACCGGCAGGCTGGTTCGGCCTTTCGACCACGCGTTGAAAGCCGTCTCCAGCTTCTACCTCGTCTACCCGCCGGAAGCGATCCGCCAGCGCAAGGTGAAGGCTTTTCGGGATTGGTTGTTTTCGGAGATCGGGCCGGGCTGAGTTCAGCGACCGTCAGCACAGCGCCTTGCTGCCTTCGAAACATGGCAGCCAGCCTGCACTTCCTGCGGCAATGGGGCAACCGACGGCGTGGGCGGGGGGCGTTGG
>NZ_RZSL01000939.1:0-1570 GCF_003997355.1 Mesorhizobium sp. M1E.F.Ca.ET.041.01.1.1
GCGGGCAGGAATGTCGACCGTCTCGCCGTCGCGGGCGAGGTCGTAAGCGCGTTCGCCGGCGATCTTGATCGCTGAAAATTGCGGCGGCGTCTGCATGATGACGCCGGTGTATTTCGGCAGCAGCGCCCTCACCTCGGCCTCGGCCGGCCGCCGGTCGGAGGTGTTCGTCACCGGGCCTTCGAGATCGTCGGTCGAGCGCTCCTCGCCCCAGGCGACGGCAAAGCGGTAGACCTTGGCGCCATCCTGCACATAGGGCACGGTCTTGGTCGCCTCGCCGAGCGCGATCGGCAGCATGCCGGAGGCCAGCGGGTCGAGCGTGCCGGCATGGCCGGCCTTCTCCGCCTGGAACAGCCATTTGATCTTGGAGACCGCCTCGGTCGAGCCCATGCCGACCGGCTTGTCCAGCACCACCCAGCCGGAAACCGGCCGCCCCTTCTTCTTGCCGCGACGCGCCACCTATTCCTCGTCCTTGTCTTTATTCTGGTCGTCGAGATCGCGCGCGACTTCGGGCGACTTCAGCAATTCGTTGATCCTGGCGAAATTGTCGAATGACGTATCAAGCCGGAAGCGGACTTCCGGCATGTACTTCATCTGCCTGAGCGCGCCGGAGACGCGGCCGCGGATGAATTTCGCGTGCCTGTTGAGCGCCTCGACAACGGCACCGGCGTCGCCGGCGCCAAGCGGCGAGACGAAAGCGGTGGCGATCTTGAGGTCCGGCGACATGCGCACCTCGGAGACCGAGACGACGGCGTTCTCGACCACCGGATCGATGATCTCGCCGCGCTGCAGGGTTTCGGACAGCGCATGGCGCACCTGCTCGCCGACGCGCAGCATGCGCTGGGAAGGGCCTGATATTGTAGAACGGGACATTTTCTTCAGTCCTGAAATCGTGAAGCGCGGGATGGGACCGCGCCACATGTCTCAACTATGAATAAGGCTTTGGGCGGCAGCCTTTCGGCCGCCGCCCGGTCATCTCGACAAGTATACCCGAATTTAGAGCGTCCTGCTCACCATCTCGACGCGGAAGCACTCGATGACGTCGCCGACCCGCATGTCCTCGTAGTTCTGGAAGGCCATGCCGCATTCCTGGCCGACCGGCACTTCCGAAACTTCGTCCTTGAAGCGCTTGAGCGTCTTCAGCGTGCCTTCATGGACGACGACGTTGTCGCGGATCAGGCGGACGCCCGCGCCACGCTCGACCTTGCCTTCGGTGACGCGACAGCCGGCGATCTTGCCGACCTTCGAGATGTCGAAGATCTCGAGGATCTCGGCATTGCCGATGAAGGTCTCGCGCCGCTCGGGCGAGAGCATGCCGGAAAGCGCCGCCTTCACGTCATCGACGAGGTTGTAGATGATCGAGTAATAGCGGATCTCTATACCGGCAGCGGCAGCGGCCGTACGCGCCTGAGCATTGGCGCGAACGTTGAAGCCGATGATCGCCGCACCCGAAGTCTCGGCGAGCGAGACGTCGCTTTCGGTGATGCCGCCGGCGCCGGCGTGCACGATGCGTGCGCGCACCTCGTCATTGCCGAGCTTTTCGAGCGCGGCATTGATCGCCTCGATCGAACCC
>NZ_RZSL01000093.1:0-15812 GCF_003997355.1 Mesorhizobium sp. M1E.F.Ca.ET.041.01.1.1
GATCAGGGCTTGATGGTCGGGTATCGCCATTATCGTCTTTGATCGCCATTCCCCCTGGCGGTTCACCATCCCGCGAAGCGCATCCAACACCGGCGGCAGCATTCGGGCCAACCGTTCGGCCTGCGGCGTCGGGACCATGCCGCTCGAGCCGCGAACCAAAAGATCGTCATTGAAAATGCCACGCAGCCTTGTCAACGCTCGGCTCATCGACGGTTGGCTCAGGCGCACGTGCCGAGCCGCATGCGTGACGTTGCGGTGCTCCAGCAGCGCCTCGAGAGACAACAGTAAATTCAGGTCAATGGATGCCAGCATTTGCTGTTGCCGTGGGGCGCGAGCTCCCTCGACAATCAGTCGGGGCCGCTCACGCGTGTTTGAAGAATTCTGCCAACCGCAAGAGAGCTCACCCATGTCTTTTTCCTCTTGTTTTAATGTGGAATGTGCTCACGCTACGTCTTGAGATCTGGCGTGCGGTGTAGTCGATGCTGCTTAGCACATCAGCAATGTCCACCAACCGGGTGGTCGACATCTTCAATACATGGGTCTCGATCAGCGAAGCGAGACAGTCGAATACTCGACGCCGACGGACCCGGGGACGAGAGCCCTCTTGCGCGGATCGGCTCAACTAGTTTGATGTGTGACCGCAGCCGCGAGTTCTTCGCTCCCGTGCCAGCATAATCGGGTACAACCTAACTGGGTAGTTGGTCTGCGGTCATCGCCATCCACCACAGCACATTAACCACGCCTCGGCGAGGCCGGAATGCTGCCCTGATTCACTTGGTCGCGATCAGCCTCATGCTGGCAAGTCCGCCGCCTCCAGCTTAGCAAGAAAGCCGTCGCACCATCGATAGACATCATGCCCGATGAGACTGTGCTTCATTGCGTTCCAACGGTCTTTCCGTTCGTCTGGCGACATGCGAAATGCCTTTTCCGTGGAGGCCGCCACAGCCTCTGGGTCATAGGGATTTACAAGCACCGCTCCCTCCAATTCGCCAGCGGCGCCGGCAAATTGCGAGAGCACGAGGACGCCCGGATTGCTTGGGTCTTGCGCAGCCACGTATTCCTTCGCCACCAGATTCATGCCGTCGCGGAGCGGCGTCACCAGGCCAACGCGTGCCAGTCGATAGAGGCCGGCCAGTTGCAGCGGGCCATGGGAACGATTGGTGTAGTGTACTGGTACCCAATCGATGGTTCCAAGTTCCCCATTGACACTTCCCACCAGTTCGGCGATGCGCTTTTGCAGCGCCAGATAGGCCGGTATTTCCCCGCGGGATTTCGGGGTAATCTGCAGCAGTAGCGTCTTGCGGACGCGATGGCTGTTACGATCAAGGAAATGGCGAAACGCCATGATGCGCTGATCGATGCCCTTGGAATAATCCAATCGGTCGACACCAATGGCGACGTCACAGCCAGCAGTCGTCTTGTAAATTTCCTGCAGATCCCCGTCGCGCGTCGCTAGCTCTGCGAGGCTTTCGAACTTGGCCGTGTCGATACCGATTGGAAAAACCCCGCAGCGGAACTCCCGCCCTTTGACTAGGCAGCTACGGTCTTTCATGAGCAGCCCTAAGTTTCGGCGGCGTAGACATTCGGCGAAGTTGTCAAGATCGTCGTCGGTTTGGAAGCCGACAAGGTCATAGAACGAAAGCGCTTCCAGTAATTCTTCGCAGAGCGGCACGGTGGCGAGGATGTCCGCCGGCGGCCATGGTATGTGCAGGAAAAAGCCGATCCGGTTGCGGCAGCCGCGCTCGCGCAGTTCTTTCCCTAGAGGGATCAGGTGATAATCCTGCACCCATATGACGTCGTCCTCGCGGTGGAGCGGCATCAAGGACTCTGCGAAGAGTCGGTTGACGCGGTAGTATCCTGACTTTCTCGCATCGTTGTATTCGGCGAGGTCGACACGGCAGTGGAAGACCGGCCAAAGAACCCTGTTGGCGAAGCCGTAGTAATATTCGTCCAGATCCTTCTGCGAGAGATCGGCAAGGGCATAGGTGATGCCGTTGGCCTCCTGCATCGTCGGTGACACCTGGTTCTTCTCGGTTTTCACCTTCCCCGACCAGCCCATCCAAAGGCCGCCTCGTTGCTGGAGCGCGGCGTTCAGCGCAATGGCCATCCCGCCCGGGGGCAGTGACCCGTGCTCGTCGGGCAACGCAACCCTGTTGGAGACAATGACCAGTCTACCATCTCCACCGTCCCCAACGACACCCATAAGGTTCTTCATGGTCACTCCTGTTGACTGACAGCTTTTGGCTTCGATCTCAGCCAAGTTAGGGACGGTCATCAGGTGGGACAATCTCATTAGGCGTATGGCAGAATAGCGAACACAAATAGCCACTAAGTGGGCCGATTCCCTACGACCACTAGTCTGGCAGACCGGCGCCTCCGGGTTCGCGACGAGCGCATCATCCTCCCAACTATCCCAGAGCTTTGTCCCCACGTCTTCGCATTCGCCCGAGCTCAGTTAGCGGTCGGCGAGGGCTGGGGTGTCCACCGGGCGGAGCTTCTGCTTCGCCCACTCTTCCTCGGCGGCATAGTGTTCGATGGGGTAAACCGGCCTCAGCAACCGTGTGAGCGGCGCCAATCTGGAAGCCGCAGCTTCTCCGACACTTGCGGGCTACCTTCCTTGCCTTCTGCCCCGACAGGCTGCGCTATCGGCAGAGCGCTGCGCAGGAAGGGAGCAATACCCAAATCTTGAGTTCTTCGCGCGTCGGTTCTTCCTGCACAGGGAAGACTTAATTCTTCCGGGCTCCGGGTGAGGCGCGCGCGGCGGATTCACTGGGCTGAGCTGTGAGGGAAGGTGCTCGCGTGCCGCAGTGACGCCCAAGATTGCACGGCAGGGTTGCAAATTGGGTGATCTGTGATAAGGAAATGTGAAATCAGAAGAGGCCTGTTGAAATGAAGCGCATGCAAGAAAAGGACATTCCCGCATTCGTGCAGGACGTGGTCGCAACGGGCTGCGATATCTGCGCCGTCGGTCCGAGTTGTTACTCCCTGGGCGATACCGATGTTCCGCGCGACAAGCGTAGGGGATTGTACAAGAAGCTCGGCGAAATTGATGCGCGCTACGGGAGCCGCGATCACCTGCGTTACCAGATTGCGGCGCACCTGGCCTCGATTGGCCGCTACATCGACGCGCCCCCAAAGGAGGAGGAGGCCTGGATCGATAATGAAACACCCGAGTTGGCCGAGGTCACGCCTTACGACGTGGCGCACTTTCAGACTTACGCCGTCCTGCTGATGTCGGAGGCGATGGGCCTCGATTGGCGCAAGGTGGCACGAGCCATCTTGAACATTGACGCAGAGCGCCAGCCGGAACGGGCACGTCTGGCTTGGAGATCCCACCTGGCGCGGGCGCGGTGGCTAGCGACGAGCGGCTGCGGGCAGCTTCAGAGCGATCGGTTGCAATAGCCGCCGCCCTACGGGAAGCTCCCATGACCAAGGCAGCCGTTTTCAAAGGCAAACATGGAACTTTTCGAGCGGCGGCGTGTCGAAAAAACTGCAAGCTTTTTTCGTTCATACGCTAATCGAGTACCAGATCGACACGTCCAGGACGGCTTGGCATCATCAGGATGGAATGTTCGTTACGCTGCTCAATGCCGTCCTTGTGATGGCGTTGAGCAGAAGGCGAGCTCCAGACCTTAGGCGTTAGCCTAGCGTTTCGCGGCTGGCTTCTAGATTGGAGTTGTTTTGTCTTCCCATGCCAAGTTGCCGCCGATTAACTCGGGGCAGCCGTCCTTTGCCCAACGGCATAGCCGCCAGTTCTTGCGCGTTCGGAAGGTTGGTCGTCCGATTGATCGTTTCCGTTCCTCAGAAGTCGCGAGGAGATTGGGAGGGCAACGGTATTCATCTAGAAGCTAGGATGCGCTGCTTTGCCCCTGCCCGGCGACTTTTTCAGGCGTCCACAATCATTGCATATATGGGTGCTACGGAGCGTCCGAACTGGGAACAAAACAAATCGGGCGAGGCTTGATCATGACGACCCCCAACCGAGGGAAATCGCCCGCACAGCTTTTCCGGCATCTATCGGCAAAGTGGCCTGCGGCGTTCAATCCGAAAGCGCCCATGCCGCTTAGGATCGGCATCCATCATGACATTCGCGTGCTGGACGGCGAACTGTCAGATGATGAATTGAGGAGAGCCCTGCGCGCCTATACCAGCATGCCCAGGTACTTGGCGAGACTGAATGCTGGCGCTGTGCGGGTCGATCTTGATGGCGAGCCGGCCGGCGAGGTATCGGATGCGGAGGCGGCGAGCGCCAAGGCTTTGCTGTGCGCCCGCAAGAACAAGGAAGAGACCAAGAAGACGCCGGAGCCAAGGGTGCCTGATGCCCCGCCCCAACCGAAGCCGAAGCAAACGGCCGTGTTCAACGCGAAAAATACGGCTGGAATAGTCGTTGAGACGAAGCGTCGCCGGTCTTTCCGAAAGCCGATGGCTTGAGCGCCACAGATCTCCCAAGACTCAGGGCTTCCGAGTAATAGCCATGATGAAGAGGTCGATGCCCCAGAGCAACATCTCCGAGTCAAACGACGCCTCTTCAACCGGGATTGCCTCGCTATGGTAGCTGTGTCCTGCAGGATGGCGCACGGGGTGCAGCTGCCTACCTGTGGAAGATACGCGTGAAAGCCCTTTTCCGGAAGGCGTTTGCCCCTCGTCCGCACCAACCAACCCCTTGCGTTTGTCTCCAGGCAGGCTCATCCTGCCGCCTGCGCGTCTGCCGCCCAGCGCTGCTTGAAAAGATGCTCTCGACCGGCGTCAAACCACCAGCTTTGTGATCATAGCATCGGGGGCACAGTTCGGCCGGACCGCGGCAATTTCGAGAGCGGCGAGATCCGCTAAGCCCCACATTTTTCCGCTATTCCGGCGATGCATTCCTCGAGCCGCTCGAGGCGGAATTTCGCAATGCGAAGTTCATTCCCCGCTTCAAAACGTCGATGGCGCCCCTGTGGCGTGGTCGCCATGAGGTTGCGCTCCAGTTCCGCGATGCGCACACGCATCTGCCGCGCCTCATCCTGACGCAAGGCCTTGATCCATCCCCGTCCGCGCATCAGTCTTCCTGCCCGCCCCAAAAGTCATGCAAACATGCCATCGAGACCCTAATTTGCGGCAAGCTGAAACGCTCGAAATTTAACTTCCGCTAACGCGAGGAGACGAAACAGCGCGGCGAGACAGTCAACAAAGCGGACACGACCACCGCCCATCCCTTGTCTGTCGAACCCGAGGTGATGGTGGTCAGCATCAACCTGAACTCGTCAACGTGGGCAGCCATCAACCAGCATCGGCATTTCTGCGTCAACGTGCTTCGAGCCGACCAGATGGCGATCGCCGAGCGGTTCGCCGGACGCGGTGGCCTGAAGGGTTCGGCTCGTTACGAAGGAGCCAGTTGGTCTGCTCTGGCGACCGGCGCACTGGCACTTGAAGTTGTGCGCGACAGCCACGCGCTCGTCCTCGGCAGCGTCCGGGATGTGGCCAGCGGAGAGCCGGGTCTGGCTCTGATCTATCATCATGGCGCTTACGGATCGTCTTGAGCGAGCGGTACGCCGTGAGTGGGCCGCAGCCACGCGCTTTTATTCTCCTTCTGGCCCGTTGAACAGTCGATCTACCGCTCAGCCCGGCTCTGGCGCAGCGCCCACGGCAGGCGCCGCTTCCATCGTTCACTTCGCGGCAAAGGCACATCTTTCTGCCACCGCTTCTTGCGGCGAGTTCGTCCAGTCGGTGTGTGCGATGCATCCGGAACCGGCGCTTGCTCAACCGTTGCGCGCTCAGGAAGCGATGCGTCGGGCATGATCATGTCCTTGGCCTGGGATACTTCTTCAGAGGTGGTGAACACGGGCTGGGAAAGATTTTCGCCAGGACCAATCGGCTGCCGCGTCGCCTCAGCGACCGCACCTTTCGTGTTCGCTTTCGCGACATCGTTCGAGATGGCTGCCAGGTCGATGCCGACCCAGATCGACTCTGGCCGCTTTACGAGGCCACGCTTCTGTCTGATCTCGACGACAAAGGGTCGCCTGCTGCTTCATAGTGCTCTCGGCGGACTTGGGGGATTGCGAACGTCGTCTAAGCCCATCGCGCGCCGTCGTCCACCCGCCCCCACGCATTTTCCACATCAACCCAGCACCCTCATGGTGTCCGCTTCCGGCACGCTGTAGAAGCCAGGTCCTGACCGGATGAAATTGGTCTTTGGCTTCTGTCGCGGAACAGGATATTGCGTACCCACTCGCGCGAGACAGCCTGTTGTACATCTGCGCCGCTGACCCTCGAATCCCGGTGGTTGTTCCGCGTTCGCCACGACCATTAGCAGTACCAACATTAGCAATCGCTGGTGCCTAGACGTGACGGTCAGGCTTCAATGACGGGGAAGTGGGAGGATTGCGCGTTTACGAGGCGTGCTGGTCGGCCGCTCAATCGAAAGCGTCATTTGAGGCGCTGCCTCTCCCGCCTGCAACCGGGAGACACGCTCGTCCAATTCCTTGTCTACTTCCGTGAGACGATGGTTGAGGCGAAGGTAGTCCGTCCAGGTCGGCGTGCGGAATGTCTCTGTCCATTGCATGGGCTTCTGCAGGTTGCGCTGAAGCGTCCAGTTCCGAGCACCGACGCGGCTGTGGATATGCCTGCGCTGCCGCATGAGCTCGAGGAAGGCCTCGACATTTTTCTCGGCTATCCGATATTCGACCTTGACCACGATAGGACCGCTTCTCGGCTTCAAATTGAGAGCGACAGCCGGGGCGTCGAATTCCTCCAAGGGATCGGGCTCGGACTCGCGGCGCTCGCGTAGAGGAAACAGAATGCCAGCTGCGGCGACGAGCAGCAGCGCTCCAGCGGAACCCTCCAGCGCCCACGTCAGGGAATGGCTTTGGGAGACCGTGCCCCATACCCAGCTGCCGGCCGCGATGCCGCCATCTATCAATGCATAGTAGATCGAAATCGTGCGCCCCACGACCCAGCGCGGGCTCGCCAGCTGCACGCTCACGCCAACCCCGGACCAGGCGGTGACCCAGCCGGCGCCGCCCAAGGCGAGCGCAAGTGCGGCCACCGGAATCGAAGAGGTCAGTGCAAGCGAGAGGGAGCAGGCCGCGCAGGCGACGCACGCGAGCTTCATCAGACGTTCTTGCGACAAGCTCCGTCTGAATGTGCCGTTGGAGATGCCGGCGAAGACGGCGCCCGTCCCGAAGCCTGCCATGAGCGTGCCATAGGCGAGCGGTCCGCCTCCCAGATGATCGCGGACTACCAGCGGCAGCAGTGCGAGAATGGCGATGCTTGCCAGGCCAAACAGGGTTCCGCGTGCGATCGCCGCCTTGATTTCCGAAGACATCGCCGTGAAGCGCAGCCCGTCATAGATCGCCGTCCTCATCGACTCGCGCGGGAGAGGCGAAGAGCGAACCTTCCACTTGCAGCGCCATATCGTGCCCAAAGGGACCAGATAGGTGAGTGTGGTCACGGTAAAGCTGCCAAAAGCCCAAACGAGGCAACCACGATGCCGCCGAGCGCCGGGCCCACGGTCCGGACCGTGTTGAAGCCGACGGAGAGCAGGGTCACGGCGGCCGGGACATCGCGGCGGTCGACGATATCGCCAACCGAGGCCTGCCAGGCGGGATCGTGAAGAGCACCCCCGCATGCGATCAGGAAGCTGAAGCCGAGGATCATCCACGGACTGACAAAGCCCAGCGCCACAACCGCCGTCAGCATCGCAGATCCTATCACCATCAGGCAGCGGCCGGCGAACATGACCCTGCGACGGCTGAAATTATCGGCGAGGGCTCCGGCGAAGACGGACAAGATGAAAGCGGGCAGGTTCGATGAAGCCTGCACCAGCGCAACCATCAGATCGGAAGTCGAGATCGTCGCCATCAGCCAGCTGATGGCGACAGTCTGCATCAACCAGCCGAGAGAAGAGACCTGGGTAGCGAGCCAGATCGAACGAAAGGTCGGCTGCATGAGGGGCGCAAACGTCGTCGGCGCAGCCAAATCTTCAACTGATCCAGCCACTCTACTCATTTTTTGCGAGCCTTTGCTTTCCGTTATCGGCCGTCTCGCATGTAATCTCGACTGAACCGTGGCGGCTGGCAAAATTGAGAGAAACTCTTTTGCCTCCGACGAATGCGGCCACAGGTGTTTTGCAGACGAGACCCAGACCCGAGCCGGCTCACTCTGCCTTCGAAGACATCACCTGGGTGGAGCCCAGATTCTTGCTTGTCGTTTGACTCAGCATGCTTCATCCGAGCGTTACTACGCCACGCTGACCGCTTTCGTCATCGAAAGGCAAGCAGCGATCACCGATCTTGCGGTCGACAATGTTTTGTAAGCTGATCGGCAGCAACAGTCGCAAGGCCGAAATCAGCCGAAAGGAGCGCCGCCTGAAAGAGGCTGACGTTCTCGATGGGGTGGCCGCGATCATCTCAAGCTCGGCTGCGCGGCGCTTCTGTCTGCCCGTGAAAGCAACACCAGTTTCGCATCCGCGATCGCAACCTCCCTTGGCTGGGACGGGTTGATCGCCAGCATGGCGGCAGCCAATTCTGTCGTGCGCCCTGATCGCAGCGACGAGTTCGACGAGCTGGTTGAGCGACACAAATCATTGCGCAAGCTGGGCGGCTCATGTTTCTATGACGCGGTGACTAGAGACCGTCTTGCGGTCGATGAATCGATTGTGATGTGGCTACGAGCTTCGTCGGTGATTCAAACATCCACTTTGAGGCAATCGCCTGAATTGCGCCCAGCAAAAGACGGTCTTTCGCCCTGCCAAAAATTTGCAACGCAACCATCAGGCGGCCCTGCGTTCCTTCAAAGCCTTCTCAAAGGCATCCTTGATCGGCTTGGACATGTCCTCGCTAGCCCTCATCATCACAACCTGGAAACCCTTGGCCTGCTCGGCAAACTTTTCCACCTGTTCGCGAAGGAAAGCGGTCTGCAGTTCGATGAACTCGGACAGCGACTTCACGGCAACCAGCGCTTCAAGGTGCGTGAAGCCGGCTTCGGTATTGGCGCGCAGAGCGGCAATCATCTTCAGGGACACCTCGTTGCCGGTCGTCGTGGCTGTTTCAAAGGTCGACTCAAAAGCCCTTTGTGTCGTTTCGGCGTCCGAACTCAATTTGGAAAGTGCCTGCTTCGACTGCTCAAGGCCCTGGTCGACAACAGCGCGAACTTGCTCGGCAGCCGCGGACGGGTCGAAGGCGGGGGATTCGAAGGTTTCGATCGTTTCGGTCTTGCCAGGGAGCTTGGACATTTTTCCATCCTTTTCCAGGGGCGGCCTCAAAGCAAAGCCGTCTCCTGAAGGTACGAAACCGTCGCAACGGATTTATGAAGCCCACATGAAATTTGCGCGAGCGGGCTACGCCCGGCGTTGCCCAAATCGGGGTCGCCAATGAAGGCTGCCCGCAGGCGCAGAGCCTTCTACCTGTTACGGCACGCGGAGATCGGGAGCTTCCAAAAGAAAGTCCTGGACTATTGGCGCTTCCTTCCGTTGACATCACTAGGTGTTACGTTGTCTCGGGCGCGCGACCGATACAGCTGGCCTTCTTGGCGGAATGCACCGACGGCTGCAGTCACCGGAAGGCGCTGTGAGCACCTTCCGGTGCGCTTGCGGTGGCGCGAGAACTCATGCAGGAACCCGCGAGCCGTAAACGAGCGCCTAGGGGATTTGTGTTTCGGAGCGTGCCAGCGCCTGTCGCGAACGGCCGCATCGGGTGCGCAGGACGAGTTGAACGAGAGGCTTCCAGGCCAGGTATCCGAAACTTGTCGCATATTTCGGAGATGACCACGGTCGAACCCGATAGCGACCTCCGCTCGCGCCTGACCTGAGGAACAATGCACCCATCCCCGAACGCGCGAGTACGAACGTGTGAGCCGCTTCTGCACTACGCCGCGCTGTTCTTGACCAGGCGCAGTTCTTGGTTGCCCAGCCGTCGGGAAGCGGGCGTCCCGCCTTTGCGGCTCGTATGCTGAGCGAAGTCGGAAATCGGGCAGGGCCGGCCAAGTAGGTAACCCTGGATCGCATCGCACGCTTCTTGCCGCAAGAAGGTCAGCTCCGCGTCCGTTTCGACACCCTCTGCCAGGACCGGGAGCTTGAGGCCCCGAGCGAGGCCAAAGACCGCACGCATGACGGCAGCCGCCTCATCGCTGATATCCACCGCCCGGATAAGAGACTGATCGACTTTGATCTTGTCAAACGGGAATGCCCGCAAATTCGATAGCGACGAGTATCCGGTGCCAAAATCATCCATGGCGATTTGAACCCCAAGGCTTTTGAGCTGGCGCAGCGCGGCGAGCGCGCGCCCCATGTCCTTGATCAGGCAAGTTTCCGTAATTTCCAGCTCGAGGCGGGACGGATCGAGACCGGTTTCTTTCAGAATCGCCCCGACCAGCTCGGGCAAATTCCCGCCATGGAGTTGCATGGCCGAAACGTTGACGCTGATTGCTAGCGGTTGTTGCCAGCTTGCCGCTTCGGCGCAGGCGGTCCGCAGCACCCATTCACCGATCTTCAGAATGGCGCCACACTCCTCCGCGATCGGGATGAACACCGCCGGCGGAACGGCGCCCCGTTCCGGATGATCCCACCGGAGCAGCGCTTCGAAACCGAATATCTCGTTGGACAGGAGTTCCGCCTGCGGTTGATAGACGAGGCGCAGTTGCTTGCGCGAGATCGCATGACGGACGTCGTGCTCGAACTGGCGACGATCGCGCAGATGCTCACCCATGGACGGCTCGAAAACGCAATAGACGCCCCGCCCCTGCATTTTGGCCTCATAGAGCGCGGCATCGGCATGGCTCAGAAGCGTCTCCCGATCGGGTGCATCGTTAGGGAACACAGCAATGCCGATGCTGGTGCCGATGGTGACGCCGGCGGGCAGGTTGGCCCCTGTGTCATTGAATGCGTCCAAGATGGCTTCAGCGGTGCGCGTTGCATAGGCGGCGCTCGGCAGACCGGGAACGATCACAGCGAACTCGTCGCCGCCCAAGCGCGCAACCATCTGCCCTGGCTTAAGGACACCACTGATCTTCTCGGCCACACACTGCAGCACGGCGTCTCCGACGAGATGGCCGAAGAGGTCGTTGATCTCCTTGAAGCGGTCGAGATCGAGGAAGAGGACGGCAAGGCACCGCTCAGCGCTGCAATGCGTCGTAAACTCGGCCTCGAGCTTTTCGTTGAAGCTCGTGCGGTTTGGAAGCTTGGTCAAGGGATCGTGGTGGGCAAGGAACTGGATCTCCTCCTCCGCCCGCTTGCGCCCGCGGATATCGCGCACGGCAAGAACACGGTGTTGCTTGCCGGCATAGAGCATGCTGTGCCGGATCAATTCAACCGGGACCGTACTGCCGTCCGTCGCGCATAGCCCCACCTCCAGTGGCGTTTGCAGTGTGCCCGTGAGCTCGCCTTGGGAAACCGTGGGAAAGAAGGACGCGAGCGGGCGGCCGGCTGGCTGAGTGCCGTCCACGCAGGCAAGCGCGGCGAAACTGCGATTGGCTGCCACAATATCGGTTTCGTTGCACACGATCAGCCCCTCCACGGCCGCGTCGGCCAGCTCCTGCATACGCGCTGCCTCGCCGGCGCGACGCAGATCACGCACATCGAGGGCGAGGCCGATGATGGCCAAAAGGATGATGACGATTGAAACGAGGGCTACGCCAGTTGCCATCCAGTCCCCCGGCAACGCCGTCGCGGAAATGACAATGCGCGGGTCTGGCATGATTGCGGCGGCGGCCATCGCCGTGAAATGGTGGCTGCAAATCGCTACCGTTAGCACGACCGCGCCCAGCGCCTTCCACTTGACCGTGTTCGAGTGAAGGGCAACCGGCAATGCGGTCGCGCCGAACAGCCCACCAAGAATGATTGAGGCGGCGACGAGCGGCACATCCCAGACGACGCGGCCCTCGATCTCGAATGCGGCCATTCCAGTGTAGTGCATCACCGCGATGCCGCCCCCGACGACCGCGCCGCCGATCCAGCGCCCATGTGGAATGCGCGGTGAGATGCCGATCGTGAGACCGGTGCCGGTCAACGCGATCGCGGCCAGCAACGACACGATCGTCAAGCCGATGTTATAGCCGCTCGACACAGCGGGCTGGAATGCCAACATGGCTATGAAATGCGTCGCCCAGATGCCGAAGCCGGTGGCGATCGCGGCGACGGCTAACCAGACCCGTCGCATTTCGCTTTCACTGCGCCCGACATGGTGGAGGAGATTCACAGCCGTGAAAGAGGCCAGGGCGCAGATGAAGGCCGCCAGCGCAACCAGACGCAGATCATGCTGCGTCGCAATGCAAGTGTAGACTTTCAACATGCTCTTCCCCCAGGCAGGATGATCACCCGTCTGGGGAGAAATCTACGGCCAAAACTTGAATAAAGCGCTTAAGCGGAAAATCCGCTTCGAGCCGGCGTTTGCGGTCGACGATGTCGCCGGCGGAGATCGAGATCCAGCGCAAGGGCTAATCGCTGCGCATAATCTTTGCTTCAAGCGCGGCTGCAACGAAAGCTTTTCGAGCGGCTGGTAGGTGGGCCTCACCCACGCAATACCTGCCGACAGGCGTCCATCGCTGCCTTCCGTTTCTCGGTCTGACGATGAAGATCACGCAGCAGGATAGCGGCTGCATCACTAACATCGAACACGATGCGCTCTGAGCTATGGCGGCTAACCTGAACAACGACCCGCCTCTCAAATCTGCTCAAGCCGGTCATCTCTGTGCCCCCAAGGCGACTATGCGGCAATAGGCTCAGCTCGTCTTCTTCCCGAGCCGAGCGCTTTCCCGCTGGATCGTGAAATCTCGTGAACAGGCGCTTCATCGACACTCGCCGACACTTGCAGAATGTGTTGTCAGGGCAATGACGGTTAAAGAGGAAGGCAGCGGCGTGGTGCCCCCTGGTAGGCAAGCAGGCCGATTCCAAACATACTGCTGCGAGAGCGGCTCACCGGATCGCAAAAAATCTACATCGTTCCGACCATTGCGTACGAAACGCTTGATACATCTTGATGCTTCGTCACAGGGCTACTCCCAGTGCTTGCACAAGGATTTGCGGCCTTCAGCCTACCTGAGCAAGGCGGCCGTCCCCGTCGAGATTCGAGACAACCAGACCATCGCCGCCAAAGTACCGGTCTTGCTATTCGAGTACCTGCTTCTGACCAAACGGCTTCGCAGCAATGCCAGGAATGTCGTCAATCCGGACAGGTTTCCCGATTAAATAGCCCTGAGCTTCATCACATCCGACGCGGCGCAGATAGTCGAGTTGGCCGGGAGTTTCGACGCCTTCGGCCGTTACCTCAATTCGAAGCTCATGCGCCAACTCAACCAATGATCTCACAATCGCGGCGCAGTCCGCGTCGGTGAGCATATCCTGGACAAAAGATCGGTCGATCTTGAGCCGCGAAAGAGGCAATTTACGAAGATAAGTGAGTGATGAATAGCCGGTACCAAAATCGTCAAGAGCAACTGTTACGGATAACGAACTTAACGATTGTAATAACGAAATTGTTTCTTCAAAATTCGAAATCAGAACATTCTCTGTAATCTCGACCTCCAGTCTCCGGGGCTCCAAACCGGCTTCAGCCAAGGTCTCTAAAATTCCATCTAGCAAGGCCTTGTTCTTAAGCTGCACAGCCGACAAGTTGACGGAGACCCGCAAGTCGCGCGGCCAGCGCGCAGCCGCCAAACAAGCCGTTTTGACAGCCCAGTGTCCGATGGAGTGAATCAGACCCGTTTCTTCAGCGATAGGTATGAACTCCGAGGGAGGGATCGCGCCAAGGGTCGGATGCTGCCACCGCAGAAGCGCTTCAAAACCTCGGATGCGATCGCTCCCGAGATCGAGAAAGGGTTGAAATGCAAGCCAAAGCTGGTCGCTGGCGAGCGCAGATGCCAGATCGCGTTCAAGGGCATGGCGCCTTGTGGCAGCTTCATCGTCGTTTGCGCTGAAAAACTGGATGGAACCCGTCCCCAGCGTCTTGGCCCTGTGTAGCGCGGTGTCGACGCAGCGCAGGAGTTGATTGGCATCCAAACCATCAGTGGGCGCCAAGGCGATACCGATAGAGGCCCTGCAATATATTTCGCGTGCTTCAATCATGAAAGGGGTGCGCATGCCATCTATGATCTGTTGGGCTAAGGACCTGATTTGATCTGGCCTAATATCGCACGTGACGATTATAGCAAATTCGTCGCCCTCCAATCTCGCGATGCCATCGCTCTCCCGCGTCGATTTCCGAAGTCTCGCAGCCACTTCGACCAAAAGGGCATCCCCTATTGCGCGGCCAAAGCGATCGTTCACCTCGTCGAAATTGTTAAGATCGAACAAGAGTAACGCAAAGTGCTGGTCAAACTGCTTTGCGTCCACCAACGCGTTTTCCAGTCGCTCGTTGAAGCTGAACCGGTTTGGCAAACTCGTTAGAACATCCCTGCGAATGGCATTTTCGCTTTCCGCTTGCAGAATGAAGCGTCGGGTAAATTCGGACGCGTGAGCAAGCACGGCACGAAACAGCGTGATGGCGTAGCTCACCATCAGGATTGCGACGGGCACATTGACGGCTCCATCCAGCCACACAATCGCAACCGCTGAACCGACGAAGATCGGCAGCGTATACGCGACGGCCGCAATAGGAATCGTGGAAAAAGAAGCGGCACCGCCTGCGATCATGCCAGCGCTCAGGCAGGTAATGACAACCTGGGCGGCACTCGTTGCTCCTCCGAAGAACAGAACGGGAAGTGCACCCCACCAAGTGCCGAACAGGAAGGCGTTTCGCACCAGGTTTTGCGTTGTCCGGCGAGACACTGACCTTGGTTTGACTGACTGAAACGATGATCTCGCTCTTAGGCCTACGAACCCAGCGGCGGCGATGATGACACTCGCCCAGAGGATGGCTTTCGTCTGGTCGGGCGAGCCCCAAACCGCGATAACAAAAGTGGCCGCATTGAGTATGTTCGCAACCATGCCAAGAAGCGTGCTGCGAAGCACGATACTGACCTGCTCCGCCCTGATTCGGCCGGCAAGTGGTTCGATTGTCGAGGGCCCGCCAAAAGCCCACAAATCTCCCGCCAGAAGGTCACCGAACCTTGCGGCAGACCGACGCTGCATCACTCTTTCACTCCCCCGCGCCAGAGTAGTAGCTTCGTGTGGGTCCCTAGCACAGAACAATTCGGAAAAAAGTAAATTTCAACCGCAAAATTTGGATACCCAAGTTAAGCCAAGAGCTCCCAAAATTCGAAGATAGCGAAAATCGCGATGCTCCCTTAGGGCATCGCCGACCCAACCTGATCCCAATTATGCCCGTTCGCCCTCCGCCTTGTAGTTGGCTAACCAAAAGAACCGCAGGCTTTGCTGCCAAAGCTCGCTGGCACAGAAAATCTACACTATGCGCCCTGAGGACCTTTGGCTCTCCCCGGTCGGATCAGCCGGGCAGCATCGTCATGATCCGGTAGCCCCCTGCAGCCATGCTGAGCTCTCACCCTTTGAAGGCTGGCAACTCGACGAGCCGTCCCGAGGTCCGGCACACAGGAGGCCTTCTCCACGATCATGTCAGCGCTGCGGGACGTAGGCGAGTTCGCTGTGGATCGCAGAGATGCCGTCTCGATCTCCTCGAAGGCGAAGCAAGCCTGCTCGTCGGTTCGCGCCGTCGTTTTTTCGGACCAAGGTTCGCCCCAAAGAAAAGGGCGGCATTTCTGCCGCCCCTCGAGATTGTTGAGGTGCGTGGACCTTAGAAATCCATACCACCCATGCCGCCGCCGGGCATGCCGCCCGGCATACCGCCGGCAGCCGAGTCCTTCTTCGGAGCCTCGGCGATCATGGCTTCAGTGGTGACGAGCAGGCCGGCGACCGAGGCCGCGTCCTGGAGAGCGGTACGCACGAC
>NZ_RZSL01000940.1:0-1567 GCF_003997355.1 Mesorhizobium sp. M1E.F.Ca.ET.041.01.1.1
CATCAAGACATACCACGGCCAGTCGTCGGCCAGCGGCCGTGTGATGCCTTGACCATGCTTCAGCGTGAAATCGTAAGGCCTCTTGCCGATCAGCTCGAAGGCGGTGAGCGCCACGCCGGCCTGGTCCGTCGCCAGGGTGAACAGCGATAGCGCAGCCTTAGCCGAAGACAGGCCGACGAAGGCGACCTCCCTGCCCTTCGGCTTGGGAAACAGCTTCAGCACCGCGGCGGTGATGACGCCGAGCGTGCCTTCGGCGCCGACGAAGAGGTTCTTCAAATCGTAGCCGGTGTTGTCCTTCTTCAGCTTGCGCAGATCGTCGAAAACCTCGCCGGTCGGCAGCACCACTTCGACGCCCAGGCAAAGCTCGCGCGCATTGCCATAGGCGAGCACGCCGGTGCCGCCGGCATTGGAGGAGAGATTGCCGCCGATCTGGCAGGAGCCTTGCGCGGCGAGCGACAGCGGGAACAGCCGGTCGGCGGCGTCGGCCGCTTCCTGCAGCGTCTGCAGGATGACGCCGGCCTCGGCGGTGATCGTGTTCGACAGCACATCGATCTCGCGGATGCGGTTCAGCCTCGACAGCGACAGCACGATGTCGTGCCCGGACTTGTCCGGCACCTGGGCGCCGACCAGGCCGGTGTTGCCGCTCTGCGGCACGACCGGCGTTCCGCTCTCGGTCGCCAGCCGCATGATGCGGCTTACTTCCTCGACGCTGCCTGGACGCAGCACCAACGATGTCCGGCCGTGCCAGAGGCCACGCCTTTCGGTGATGTAAGGCGCGATGTCGGCCTGGTCGCGCAGCGCGTATTTGTCGCCGACGATCGCTGCGAAGCGATCGATGAGGGCGGGATCGATATCGAAAGGCTGGTCGTCGGATTGATCGTTCATGGAGCCCAAACTATGGCGCTCAGGCGATCTTGTCACGCGGGGCGGCGGCGCGTGCGAGCCGGTCGTTGATCGCCTCGCCCAGGCCTTCGAGCGGGATCGGCTCGACGGCAATGGTTGCGGCGCCGCTGCGGTCGAGCGCCTGCATATAGGCGAACAGATTGGTGGCCGCCTCGCGCAGATCGCCCGCCTCGGAAAGATTGCGCACCGCCACCGCACTCTGCCAGCCTTCGGCACGATCGCGGCCGAAGGCCAGCAGCGCCTCGCCCCTGGCGACCCTATCGGCATTGAGCCGCATCGATGCGCCCGGCGCATAATGCGAGGCGAGCATGCCGGGCGCCTCGATGCCGGCAGCGCCGCGCATGAGCTTTGTACCAGCAGCAGCTTCAATATCCTCGGCAGCGATGCCGCCCGGCCTCAGCAGCCTCAGCTTGCCGTCCTCGACCTTGACGATGGCCGATTCCAGGCCGACCGGCGTCGCGCCGCCATCGACAACCAGCTTGATCTTTTCGCCGAGATCGGCTGCGACCGCTTGCGCCGTCGTGGCGCTGATCCTGCCGGAGGAATTGGCGCTGGGGGCGGCAAGCGGCCGGCCGAGCCTCGCGATCAGCTCGCCGCCGAAGCCTTTCGGCATGCGCAGCGCGATGGTGTCCAGCCCCGCCGGGACCAGCGGATGGATGCCGGT
>NZ_RZSL01000941.1:0-1564 GCF_003997355.1 Mesorhizobium sp. M1E.F.Ca.ET.041.01.1.1
CCTCTATGAGTACGACTTCGGCGACAACTGGCGCCATCTGCTCCGTCTGGAACGCCTTCCGCGCGAGGCAGGCGTCAATTATCCTCGCTGCATTGCAGCTGGCCGGTTAGGGCCGCCAGAGGACGTCGGCGGCCGGCACGGCTATGCCGAGCTCCTCGAAGCATGGCGCGACCCGGTCACGAAGAGCATAAGGCCATGCGCCGGTGGGCCGGCCGCAAATTTCATCCCGAAAACTGCGACCTCGACGCCATAAACAAGGCGATCGCCAAGGCAGTGCGCGCCGCACGAGGAAACTACCGCTTCCGCCGCCAACCCAGGGCAGAGTTGTCCGCACACGACAGAAACCGTTTCAAGCTCAAACCGGCGAACAAAATGTAAGGCGGCATGGCAAGCGAATAGTGACCACAGTTCAATGCCAAAATAGTTAGCCTGGCTCCGGCGTTCTCCAGCCTCTGCATGAACCTCGCCGAGAGCGCCGGCAACACCACTTTGTCTCTCTTGGCCAACACGACGTGAAGATCGAGATCAGGCCGTGCCAGACTATGTGCGTAATTCTCTAAGTTAAGTGGGCCCCAGGCCCTTCTGAGATCGGTCAGCTCAATCTCAGGGTCAAGGCTATCGCGTATCGATCGTGTCGCACGGCCCGTCCAGACCATGTCCGCTAGACTCCCCGCCGTCAGGAACAGCGAGGCTTTTGACACAGCCTGGTCGCGCGCAGCAATCAACCCCGCGACCCAGGACCCTAAGCTCATACCAAGAACCGAAATCTCTCTATAGCCTTCGCTTTTCAACCAACGTATGAGCTTTCGCCCATCCAATACTGCCTGCCTTATGGACTGGATCGTTCGCCCGAGATTGGGGCTAAGCATATAATCGGCGTGGACGGAGCCAGGACGGCTGCGCTCGAAGTGATACGGCATGGCAATTTCGACAACGGTGATACCACGCCGCGAGAAAAAACTGGCAATCCGACGATTCCGCGCGCTTGCATTCCAATGGTGAAAGATCACCATTGCCCGATCGAACGACCCGCTTTCTGTGACTTTCGCCCACACAACATTGTTCGGTGCGATATCAGTCGCAACGTCCGACGGAAATTTTAGCCACCCATCTTTCCATTCAAAACGCTCATCGCTCTCACTCGGCTCATCGAAAAAGGCTGGATCAGCCACGGCCTGGTCGGCAAGGACACAAAACTCCTCGATGCTTGCAATCTTCCCCGCGCCCGGAAAGGCGCGGTCCGCGTCAAGGATGAAATCCGTTGTCTTCTTCCCTACCTCACCGCGTCGCGCACGCCGCTCATCCCAACGATCAAGCCAGCTATGATACACTGTGATTTTTTCCTAATTCGCTTGCTCGCCATCGCCCAAAGCCGGGATCAAATAGGCCGTATGTCGCGAGCAGCACTCCAACGCCCAGCAGGATCGAAAAGCCAGCAAATGCATCGATCAGCAAGTAGCCAGCAACGAGTAACGCCACGACCGCCGACATCTTCCACAAGGGAACCTGAACCCGACTTCCGCCGCCTAAACGGATGGTCCCGTACACAAAAACAACACAGGTC
>NZ_RZSL01000942.1:0-1559 GCF_003997355.1 Mesorhizobium sp. M1E.F.Ca.ET.041.01.1.1
ATCGTTTCGTCATCCACGGGCGGAGCAAGGAGCGTAGCGACGCAGCGCAGACCCGAGGATCCATTCCATGACTTTGAAGCGTTGCAGCGATGCAGAATTCTGCTCGTTTGCACCCTTCGGCGAGGTCACGGAATGGATCCTTGGGTCTTCGCTCCGCTTCGCGTCGCTACGCCCAAGGATGACGAAGTCGGGTACGCCTCGCTCAGAAACTGACAGCCAGCCGCTCCAACCCATGAAAATGATACGTATCGCGGAAACGCGGCTCCTCGGCCAGGCGCAGCTTCGGCAGGCGCTCGAACAGCGTTTTCAACGAAACCTGCAGTTCCAGCCTGGCCAGCGGCGCGCCGATGCAGAAATGGATGCCGGCACCGAACGAGACGTTCTTCTGGTCCGTGCGGACCGGATTGAATGTGTCGGGTCCGGCAAACGCCAGCCGGTCGTGGTTGGCCATGCCAAGCAGCAGCGCCACCATCTCGCCCGGCTTGACCAAGATGCCCGGCGCCGCTTCGATCTCTTCATAGGCGTAGCGCAGGAACATATGCAGCGGCGCGTCGAAGCGCAGGCATTCCTCGACCGTCGCGACGTTCGCTTCGGGTGTCTCGAAGAAGCGGCACCGATCGCCGCCCTGCGCCAGGATCGTGCGCACCGCATTGCCGGTCTGGTGCACCGTCGCTTCGTGTCCGGCATTGAGTAAAAGGATCGCCGAGGAAACCAGCTCGTCTTCCGAAAGCTTCTGGCCGTTGTCCTGGGCCTCGATCAGCTGCGAAAGCAGATCGTCGCCGGGCTTCTTGCGCCGCTCGGCGACGTAGCCGCGCAGGAAGGCCGCGAAATCGCGGCTGGCGCGGTTGGCCGTGTCCTCGATCTCACGCGTGCGGCCGTGCATGTACATGGCGACCATCCGGTGCGACCAGTCGAGCAGTTGCGGCCCCATATCGACCGGAACGCCCAGCATCTCGGCGATGATTGTGATCGGCAAGGGTGAGGCGTAAGCCGGCAGAAGGTCGACGCCGCCTGGCTCGAAACGGTCGATCAGCTCATTGGCCAAGACCTCGATGCGCGGCCTCAGCCGCTCGACCTGGCGCGAGACGAAGGCGCGGTTGACCAGCGTCCGCAGTCTCGTATGCACCGGCGGCTCGAGCTCCAGAATCGAATTCGCCTCGATCGCGTCGAAGGCGGTCAGATGCGAGCGATCGTCGCCCACTCCGCGGCTGTCGGGAATGCCGGCCGGGTTCTGGCGGCCGAAGCGGCGGTCGCGCAGCAGCCGATTGACGTCGTCGAAGCCGCCAAAACACCAGAAGCCGTAGTCCTCCCAGAAGAAGGCATTGGAGATGCCATGCAGGAAGGCATAGGCCTCATAAGGGTTCTGCACGAAGGCCGGCTCGTGCGGGTCGAGCCGTAGGCGGCGGCTGGTTGGATCGAAAGCGAGATAGGCTGGCATCATGTCTGACCAATAGCGCGCCTTGTCGGCCCGATGCCAGATCGTATCTTGGCGCCCATCGTGCCGATGCGTTGAGCCAGGCACACAAGGCAGTGCGAGGAGCTCCGGCGCCGCGCTTCAG
>NZ_RZSL01000943.1:0-1558 GCF_003997355.1 Mesorhizobium sp. M1E.F.Ca.ET.041.01.1.1
GCATGAAGTGGTCGGCCCGAGCTTCCAGATGTCGTTCGCAGCCACCGCTGCCCTGGTCGGCGCCTATGCCGGCTGGGCCGATTACCGCGCCGACAAGGTGAGGACACCCCCTGCAAAACGGTCGTTTCCGCGGTTCTTATTGCGAAGGCTGGCGGTTGGGTTGGGTGGCGCTGCCGTGACGTCGCTGATCGCCGGAAGCGCAACGATATTGTTTGCGATCTGGCATTTTCAGCGGGTGTCGCCGCTCAGCCTGCTGGCCAATCTGGCGGTTATGCCCATCGTCTCGTTGATCGTCATGCCGTTCGCCGTCCTGAGCGCGTTGACCATGCCATTCGGCCTCGACGGTCCGTTTCTCTATGTGATGGGCAAGGGCCTGACGGCGATGATCGCGATCTCGGCGTGGATTTCGGAACGCTCGCCAGTCGATGCCGTGGGGCTGATCTCGATCCAGTCGGTGCTGCTGGTGACGGTCGCGCTTGTCATCGCGACCATGGCCACCACCTGGCTCAGGCTGGTGGCCGTTCCCTTCGCGCTGGCCGGCGTGCTGACCATCCCGCATGTCCGCACGCCGGATGTGCTGATCTCGGAGGACGCGCATCTGGTGGCGATGCCGATCGGCGGCGGCGAGCTCGCTGTCAATCGTGACCGTTCCAACGAGTTCACCACCGACAACTGGAAACGCGCGCTGAAGGCTGAAACGATCGTGCCGCCGGAGACATTCGCCAAGGGCGCGCTGGACATCGCCGATCCCGTCGACCTGCCGCCAGGGTCGCCTTTTTACTGCACGGGAGACCTCTGCATCGGCCGGCATCCGTCCGGCGCGATTGTCGCGCTGGCGGAAAATCGCAACAGCGCCAGGCCGGCCTGCGGCTTCGCCGACCTCATCGTCATAGACGACGCCACGGCCTACAATCCTTGCCGCGATCCGCGCATCCTTGTCGTCACCAAGCGCCAACTCGCGCGTGACGGCAGCGCCGCCGTCTTCTTCGATCCGCAATCGGCAACGGCGCGCGCCGCCATCCAGTATGCCGTCGAAAAGCCTTACCGGCCCTGGCACGAGCAACGACGGTATTCGCGCGAGGCAAGGGGGCTGGCGCCTTACCAGCGGCCTGAAAAGACCGATGCGAAGCCGCTACAGCCACTCAATAGCGGCGAATGAGCCCTACGAGCTTGCCCTGAACCTTGACGCGATCCGGACCGAAGATGCGAGTCTCATAGGCCGGATTGGCGGCTTCGAGGGCAATCGAAGCGCCCTTGCGGCGGAAGCGCTTCAGCGTCGCCTCCTCGTCGTCGACCAGCGCCACCACGATCTCGCCCGGGCTCGCGGTGTTGGCATTGCGGATGATGACCGTGTCGCCATCGAAGATGCCGGCCTCGATCATCGAGTCGCCCTTGACCTCCAGCGCATAATGCTCACCGCCCGCGATCATGTCCGGCGGGACCGTGATCGTATGCGTCTGATGCTGGATGGCGTCGATCGGCACGCCGGCCGCGATACGGCCCATCACCGGGATCGACACAGCCGACGCGGCATCGTCGTCATTGCTGGGCGTACGCG
>NZ_RZSL01000944.1:0-1558 GCF_003997355.1 Mesorhizobium sp. M1E.F.Ca.ET.041.01.1.1
CTCAACTTCCCTGCGCATTTCGACAGGGGTTCCGCTAATGTCGGGGTTTGGCGGCGTTGGTCCTCGGGTGCCTTGTTGCGTTCATGGATGATTGATTTCGCCGTTTTCGGTTGCCGGTCAAGAGGGGCGCGGCCTGTTGCGTGACGGACGGCATGGCAGCATCGCGAAAACACCGGAAAGGGACAGGATCGGATTCGATTTCCGGCATTTTCCGATACTTCAAACCCCTTGGGAACCCCTGCACAAGGCTTCAAGCTATTTTTCCGGCCGAACATGGTAGTCAGGATGGACCTTCGCCAACTTCCACGCGGCGTATTCGAACGGTGCCGCCGGCAGCGGCTTCAAGGCAGCCCGCTCGATCTCCTTGAACAGTTCGCGGCGGTTTTGGCCGACATGGCGCATCGCCGGTTGTTCAGTCCCTTGAGCAGTTCGGCGATCGAGAAAAAGGATCGATTCCTCAGACGTGCGCAGAGGCTGGAAAAAGGACACTCAATGTGACCGCTCGCTCGCTAAGCCCGTCAGGACTACGGCAGTTGCCGAGCAAGCGATGGTACCGGCTGCTTGTGTCTCTTCATCCTTGTGAAACGGTTTGTCATCGAGAGCCCAACAATTGCTACCTCGTCACCAGCATCGCGCATGCGCAGTCCTGCAAGATCTTATCAAACGCCGCCCCGCGGCGTTTTGTTCAAATCCGATCGAGGTAATCGCCTCGACGTGGGTGACATTCATCGAGCATTCTATCCTCTGTCCCGGCGGATAGGCCTGCGCGGGATTCTTGACAGCCACGGTCCGCGTCTGCACGACATGAGGCACGTCTTCGCGTCAAATACGCTGTTGCGCTGGTATCAAGCCGAGCAAGATCCGGAGCGACTTCTGCCGATTTTTTCCACCTATCTCGGCCATGCCCACGTGGCTGACATGCAATGTATCTGAGTGCCTCGCCTGAGCTGATGACAGAACCGATGCGTCGTTTTGAGCGCCGCTGAGAGGACATGATCAACATGCCAGTCTGGCGCCGCTTTTACAGCGCTTTTTCATTCAACGTCTGATGCCGCGTCCACTTCATGAGGAACGTGCTGGCCCATGCCGGCAAGAGCGGGCGCCGGGTCGTCTCAGCCTTCATCGCCACCGCCTTCGCCCAGGAAACGCCCGAGGCCGCAAGCACGCAATGGCGCGCCGTCGCCGACCAGATCCGGCCGAAAGTGCCGAAGCTGGCGACAATCATGGACGACGCCGAGCCCGACGTGCTTGCCTACATGACTTTCCCCAAGGAGCACCGCGCCAAGCTGCACTCGACGGATGACATCGACAAGTCTGACGTTGGCTCATTCGTTTCTTTGTTCGGTTCCGGTGAGCCCGTTTCTTCGTCCCGGCCGACGCATCGCCATCGGCTCCCGTGTCGAGACGCGGTCAAGGCTGGCCGACGCACTGACGGTTCGGCAGGTCACGACGCTTCGAGGCCATGCCTTGAGGGCGTCGAGCACGGAGCCAGTCTGGAGCAGACCGTGTCGGCGATTGTCGTGACGGCACATTCTTTGTTGCTATGATCGCCCAGCAC
>NZ_RZSL01000945.1:0-1551 GCF_003997355.1 Mesorhizobium sp. M1E.F.Ca.ET.041.01.1.1
GTCCATGTCCTTGACGATGTCCATGAAGCTGCGGAAGAAGCGCTCCATGTAGCTCATCGTCTTGTTGAAATCCTCCTCGCTGGGCAGCTTGGATTCAAGCTGGGCGGAGAGCGAATTCTCGAGCTTGGCGACGCGCTCGTCGAGCGCCTTCACCGAACCTTGCAGCCGGTCGATCTCGTCCTGGAAGGCGGCGCGCTCGTCGGCCGCCATCTTGCAGACGAGCTGGCCGGAGCGCTCCTCGCAGATCGACATGGCGCCGGTCTGGGTGTCCATGCGGACATAGCCGTTGGCCGACTTTTCCAGCCGGTAACGGTCGGTCTCCTCGGAATAGGCCGACGCCGCAACCAGCGAGCAAAGCGCCGCCGAAATCACGATATGCTGCAGACGCATGTTGTTTATCCTCCATGAGCCGTTGAGCCAAGAATATGACAGGTTTGCGCCTGAAATGGGGAAGAGTTCGGAAGTGCCCTTTCCCCCATGGTTCGTTCGGACTATAGCGCGACAATGTCTCAGATTATCTACAAGATCGCTCCTGAAGCCATGTGGCGCGAAGCGGAGCGGAACGGCCGCTTCACTGGAGCGCCGATCGACATTGCCGACGGCTTCATCCATTTCTCGGCCGCGGCGCAGGTGCGCGAGACCGCCGCCAAGCATTTCGCCGGCCAGGCGGATCTGCTTTTGATCGCGATCGACGAAGCAAAGCTGGGCGCGGCCTTGAAATACGAGGTGTCGCGCGGAGGCGCGCTGTTCCCGCATCTTTACGCTCCGCTCGACCTCGATGCCGTTCTCTGGGTTAAGCCGCTGCCGCTCGGCGCGGATGGCTCGCATCAATTTTCAGCGCTGGAGGGCGAATGAGCCTGCTCGACCGGATCGGCCAGAAACTGCTTTTCTCATTCGATCCGGAAACCGCGCATGGCATGTCGATCGCGGCACTGAGATGCGGCCTGCCGGTTGCCTCACCTCCCATGCGAGACGCGCGGCTCATGGTCAGCCTTTGCGGGCTCGATTTCCCGAACCCGCTCGGCATGGCGGCCGGCTACGACAAGAATGCCGAGGTGCCGGACGCGCTGCTCAAGCTCGGCTTCGGTTTCGCCGAGGTCGGCACGATCACGCCGCTGCCGCAGCGAGGCAACCCGAAGCCACGCATCTTCCGGCTGACCGCGGACGAAGCGGTGATCAACCGGCTGGGCTTCAACAATGAAGGCCACGCTGCCGCCGCAAAGCGCCTTGCCGCGCGCAAGGGGCGCGAGGGTATCGTCGGCGTCAACATCGGCGCGAACAAGGACAGCGCCGACCGCATCGGCGACTATGAGCGCGGGGTGGCCCGCTTCGCGCCCTACGCCAGCTACCTCACCGTCAATATCTCCTCGCCCAACACGCCGGGCCTGCGCAACATGCAGGCGCGCGAGCAGCTCGGCGAGCTCCTGTCGCGAGTGATGGCGGCACGCGCGAAAGCGGCGGCGCACCCGCCCATCTTCCTCAAGATCGCGCCGGACCTCGCCGAGGCGGAGCTGGAGGACGTCGCCGCCGAGGTCATCGAGAAAAGGATCG
>NZ_RZSL01000946.1:0-1549 GCF_003997355.1 Mesorhizobium sp. M1E.F.Ca.ET.041.01.1.1
CTTCACCGTGCCGCTGGCGCTGCCGGCCATCGTCGCCGCCCTTGGTGTGCTGGCGCTCTACGGCCATGCCGGCTATTTTGCCGGCGTTCTCGGCAGGTTCGGCAGCGGTGAATGGCCTGGCATTTACGGCCTGTCCGGCATTCTGATCGCGCATGTCTTCTTCAACCTGCCCTTGGCCACGCGCCTGTTCCTTGAGGCGTTGGGCACGGTGCCCGCCGACCAGTGGCGGCTGGCGAGCCAGCTCGGCATGGGCGCCTGGCCGGCATTGCGGTTGATCGAATGGCCGGCGTTGCGCACCGCCTTGCCGGGCGTCGCCGGGCTGGTGTTCATGCTCTGCATCACTTCCTTCACCATCGTGCTGACGCTCGGCGGCGGACCGGCCGCCACGACTTTGGAAGTCGCCATCTATCAGGCGCTGCGCTTCGATTTCGATCCGGCCCGGGCGGTGGTGCTGACGCTGCTGCAGATCGGCCTGACCTTCGTCATCGTCGCTCTGCTCACGCGGCTCGGCGCCAATACGGTCGGCGATGCCAATCTGCCGGTAGCGCCGCGCCGCTATCTTGCGACAGGCAAGGCTGAAACGGTGATGAACGCCGGCCTGATCGTACTTGCCTTGCTGTTCGTCGCCGGACCGATGGCGGCGACCGTGCTGGCCGGGCTGGAAGCCGATCTCGGACGGCTGGCCGGCGAGGAGGCCGTGCGCCGTGCGACGCTCACCAGCGCCACGCTCTCTTTCCTCTCGGCGCTGCTTTCGGTGACGCTGTCGCTCTCGCTCATCGCGGCCCGGCGCGCGCTGGCCTTGCGGCGCCGCGAGGGCAGCGCGATGTCGCTGCTCGAACATGCCACCGACACCGGCGCCGGTTTCGTGCTCGTCGTGCCGCCAATCGTGGTCGGCGCCGGCTGGTTCCTGGCCTTGCGCGGCTTCACGGACGTGTTCGTCGTCGCACCCGTCATGGTCGTCGCCGTCAATGCGGTGATGGCGATGCCTTTCGCCATCCGCGCCGTTCGCCCCGCTTACGACGCGGCGAGCGAGCGCCATGAGCGGCTTTGCCTGGCGCTCGGCATTTCCGGCTGGAACCGGCTGAGCCTGGTCGATTGGCCGTCGCTGCGGCGGCCCTTGGCGACCGGCTTTGCCTTCGCCATGGCGCTTTCGCTTGGCGATCTCGGCGTGATCGCGCTGTTCGGCAGCGATTCGGTGCAGACCTTGCCCTATCTTCTGCTGGCGCGCATGGGCAGCTACCGCACCGCCGATGCCGCGGGGCTGGCCTTGCTGCTCGGCCTCGTCTGCCTGATGCTGGTGGTCGCCGCCGACTGGCTGGGGCGGGAAGCAAAGGCATGACAACGGCGAACATTGGCATTGCGGCGCAGAAGGGACTGGCTGTCGCGCTGGATGGCGTCTCGTTCAGCTATGGCGAGGCATCCTTCCGCTTCGATGCCGAATTTGCCGCCGGCAGGATCACCGCCATCATGGGGCCGAGCGGGTCGGGCAAGTCGACGCTGCTCAATCTGATCGCCGGGTTCGAAGCGCCGAACGCGGGCAGGGTGCTGA
>NZ_RZSL01000947.1:0-1546 GCF_003997355.1 Mesorhizobium sp. M1E.F.Ca.ET.041.01.1.1
GCCGATCACATACTCGTCGGCGGGGACGAGGAAGCGGCGTTCCTCGCTGCCGACGCCACGCCTGCCACCCGGCGTGGCGATGACCTCGACGAAGCTCTTTTTGTAATCCGCCCTGATTGCGGAGACCACGATCCAGTCGGCGGCGTGTTCCGCCTCGAAGGCGCGTCGATCTTTCTCGCGGGATTGGCCGGCCGCAAGCACGTTGCCGGTGATCTCTTCCCACGCATCCGGAAAGCTGTCCTTGATGATGCGTTCCGCGCTTCGACGCTCAAAGCTGGTGAAGAGATCGGGGAAGGTGAAGGCGACGATCGCCCAACACTCGTCTTCTTCATAGAAACCATCCGCCGCGCGCAGCCGGGCGTCGACCTTGCAATTGCGTTCGGGCGAGAGATGGAACCCCCCATGGCTCGCGGTCGAATGACAGGTAACGCCGTCGGCGAAGACGGTGGCGCCCTGCGATGGCCCCCAGGGCGTTTGCGCTGTGGACCTGACCTCCTGTCGTGCAAGCGCACGCTTCTCTCGGGCGTGCTCCGCCTGCTCCAGAACCTTTGCCCGGAACGCCGCCTCGTCGGTGAGCTCGCCGCAATGACCGTAGAAATCCGAGCGCGTCCACTCGGCGAGCGGACGGCGGATACGCCAGCCGGTCGCCAGATAGTGCCGCCCCTCGCTCGCGGGCAGCATGGCAAACGCCGTATCGCCCACCCCGGCGACGAAGAAGCCGCCAGCGCTGCGGCCGAACTCCACCTCCGGAAAGCCGGAGGTGGAGTTTTCGTTCGAACTTCGAAGAGAATGGGTCATCACGCGGCCCTCCCCTCGACATGGTCCGCCGCGATCTCATCCGCCGTGATCTGATCGAGCACCGCGTTCGGATAAAAGTGCCGCGTCAGCCATTCTTCGGCATCGGCCCGATTTGGGGCGAGATGGACCAGCTCGGCGTCCTCGCCGGGCCGGTCGAGCACGCGGACCACGCCCATGGCCGGCCGTTCGAGAAGCGTGAAGCGTAACCGGCTGTCCAGCGAAAACGTGCGAAGCACGCGCACGGCGACGACACCGCCCGAACCGTAATCGGCCTCGTGCAGCGTGAAGCTCGCCGGCAGGCTGATACTGCCAACGACTGCTTCACCCTGCTTGCGGATCAGACGACCCCTGCCGTTGTTGGTCTGCCATTGCGACAGCTTCTTGCGGTGCCGTTCCTGCGGCCGCGGCGTGGCGTCGGACCAGGCGATGAGCGAGCCAATTGAGGCCCGGAAGATGCGAACGCGGACATGCGTGTCCTCCATGTGCTGATTGTCAAAACAGGACCGCCGCCGGGTTTGCCGGCGGCGGGATGGCGATCGGAAGGAAGAATTGGGACCGCTATTCGGCCGCCTCGCGGAAAGCGTCCTCGCCCTCAGCTCCGCCAGCACCGTCAGCCGCCCGCGGGTCCTCGGCGTGTTCGTCGGGGTCGTCTTCCCCACGGGCCGCCTTGCTTGTCAGCCAGGACGAGAGTTTCGCCTTGTCCGGCGCGAACAGAGCGGCCGGATGGACGAAGCGCGCTTCCCTGAAG
>NZ_RZSL01000948.1:0-1544 GCF_003997355.1 Mesorhizobium sp. M1E.F.Ca.ET.041.01.1.1
CATCTCGACCAGAAGAAGCTGACCTTCTGGCGCGGCGGCTACGACCAGTTCGAGCGGCAGCTCACCGAGCAGCGTGAGCTGCAGGAAAAGAGCCGCGTCAAGCAGGAAGCGCAGCGCAAGCACATGGAATCCTTCGTCGAGCGCTTCCGCGCCAAGGCCTCGAAGGCCAGGCAGGCGCAGTCGCGGCTGAAGGCGCTGGAGAAGCTGAAGCCGATCGCCGCGGTGGTGAACGATACGGTGCGGCCGTTCTCCTTCCCGGAGCCGGTGAAGACGGTGGCCTCGCCGATCGTGGCGCTCAACGGCGTCAATGTCGGTTATACCGAGGGCAATCCGGTGCTGAAGAAGATGACGCTGCGCATCGATGCCGACGACCGCATCGCGCTGCTTGGCGCCAACGGCAACGGCAAGTCGACCTTCGCCAAGCTGCTCGCTGGCCGCTTGAAGGGCGAAACCGGCACCATCACCATTGCGCCGGGCTTGAAGGTGGCGATCTTCGCTCAGCACCAGCTCGACGATCTGCGCCCCGAGGAAAGCGCCTATGAGCATGTGCGCCGGCTGATGCCGGATGCGCCGGAGGCCAAGGTGCGCGCCCGCGTCGCCCAGTTCGGCCTGTCGACCGAGAAGATGAACACGGCGGCGAAGGACCTGTCCGGCGGTGAGAAGGCGCGCCTGCTGATGGGCCTCTCGGCCTTCGAAGGCCCGAACCTCTTCATCCTCGACGAGCCGACCAACCACCTCGACATCGACAGCCGTGAATCGCTGATCCATGCGCTGAACGATTTCCCGGGCGCCGTGATCCTGATCTCGCATGACCGGCATCTGCTGGAGGCGACGGCCGACCGGCTGTGGCTGGTCAAGGACGGCGCGGTCAACCCGTATGACGGCGATCTGGAGGACTACAAGACGCTGGTGACCGGCGTCTCGTCCAACCGCCGCGAGCAGAAGGAAGCTGACAAGGCGTCCAAGGCCGACCGCCGCCGCGAGGCCGCCCAGCGCCGCGCCGCATTGGAGCCTTTAGCCAAGGAGATCCGCGCCACCGAAGCGCTGATGGACCGCATCCGCAAGCGCATGGATCTGATCGAGGACGAGCTCGCCAACCCGGCCCTCTACGAGAAGGACCCGTCGACCGCCACCCGCCTCGCCAAGGAACGCTCGCAATTGGCACACACGCTGGCGCAGAACGAGGACAAGTGGCTGGCGATGTCGGCGGAGTATGAGGAAGGGATCGCGGAGTAGCGCGGCCCCCTTCTCCCCTTGTGGGAGAAGGTGTCGCCGAAGGCGACGGATGAGGGGTGCTCCAGGGAACGCCGGCGTCTCACTCCGCTGGAACACCCCTCATCCGTCTCGGCGCTGCGCGCCGATCCACCTTCTCCCACAAGGGTGTTTGGACCGGGGACATCGCGAACAGGTGTGCGAGGACATCGCGAACAGTTTTGCATGCTATCGGGCGAGGGCATTGAGGTCGATGGTTTCTATTTTCTGATGTCTGAACCAGGCGTCGAAGACGCCGTCGGTGGCGGTGGGGCGGAAAGCGACGGACTTTC
>NZ_RZSL01000949.1:0-1539 GCF_003997355.1 Mesorhizobium sp. M1E.F.Ca.ET.041.01.1.1
CTCGATTTTCGGGCGAGCATGTAGTTCACGCCTGATCGAATCACAAACCGCGAATCGCCACAGCCCCGAATCGGAAAGAGGGCGAATCAAAGAAAGGCCGTCCAGGGTTTCCCCTGAACGGCTGGCCGAGTCCCCTGCTCCCCGAAAACTCTTGAAGTGCTGCCGATCGCTGCGAAACGATCGTTTTGGAGTGGTTTTTGGTGTGCCACAGCCCCTGCCGGCGCGCAACGTAAACCACTTGTTAACCTTAACGACCCCGACCCGTGAACAAACGTTAACGATGCTGGCACGCATCCTGCTCCGCACCGCATGAAGGTCATCGGAGGGCGCCCTGTCTGTTCGCCGATGGGACAGCAAAAAGACAGATTGCGCGGAGCGGAATGAAAATGAATCAGAACGGATCAATCACGCTGTTCCAATATTGGAACCGGCTGCGTGATGGCCGCCCTGCCCCGAAACGCTCGGAGGTCGAGCCGGCGGACATCAAGTCGCTCCTGGCCGACACGTTCATCCTGGAGCGGGACACGCGCGGGGAAGCCGTGTTCCGGCTCGCCGGCACAAGGCTCTGCGCCTGCTACGGCCGCGAGCTCAAGGGCTTCTCGTTTCCCTCGCTCTGGCGCGAGAAGGACCAGCGACTGGTGTCGCGGCTCATCCACGGCGTCTTCGACCAGAAATCGCTGCTGCTGATGAACTACGAGGGCTTCAGCCGAAACGGCCGTTCCAACAAGTTCGAACTGCTCGCGCTGCCGCTCGACGGCGGCATCGAGAACCCCCGCTGCCTCGGCATCATCAGCGCCGTGGAAAGGCCGTTCTGGCTGGGCGCCGACCCGCTTGCCGATGCCCAGATCGACGCGATCCGGGTCATTGATCCCGACAAGGAACCGATGTTCCTGAAGAACCGGCCTGCGATCGATGTTCCTTCGCTGGTGCCGACGGAGTTCGACGCGCCTGAGACCATTCCCGCGCTCGGCCGCGTGCGCCGGATTCGCCACCTCGTGGTCTTCGACGGCGGACGCAACGAATGAGGCAAGTCGCCGGGAATCCTGGCCCGATCGATTCTGACTTTGCCCCTGAGACAAGCTCCGATCTCAAGCCGTTCGCGGTCGACTTTTTCCCCTTTGTTAACCTGCTTTGCTGTAGCTTTTTCCGGCGAGATTCCGCGCATCGTCGCGTGGAGTGCCAACGGGGTGCAGGCAGCCATGAGGTCAACGGCGGTAGAATACGCGCCGTCCCGAGCAGAGCGGCGCAATTTCCAGCGCGTCCGGGTGAAGATTTACGGGCGGTTCATGCTGGAGGACCGCACCGAACATCCGTGCCAGGTGATCGACATGTCGCCCGGTAACGTTGCCTTGCGCACCGACCGCGTCGGCATGCCGGGCGAAAAGGTCATTGCCTATATCGACCATATCGGCCGCATCGAAGGCATCGTGACACGGACTTCGCAGGACGGTTTCGCCATGACCGTCATCGCTTCCGACCGCAAGAAGGACAAGCTTGCCGCTCAGCTCACCTGGCTTGCCAACAAGCACGAGCTGGACC
>NZ_RZSL01000094.1:0-15800 GCF_003997355.1 Mesorhizobium sp. M1E.F.Ca.ET.041.01.1.1
CCGTCTTCCGCAACAACCCCGAGGATGTGGTCGAATTCACCACCAACGCCAAGCCCGGCGACTTCGGCGGGTTCGCGCCCAAGGTTTTCGAGCATGCCGCCAAGGGCGACCTCGTCGCCAACTGGATCCTCGACAAGGCGGTCGCCGACGTCGAGGCTTCGCTCGGCGCGCTCGATCCCGCCGACGATGCTCCGCTTTGTCTGCTCGGCGGCCTGGCACCGCTTTATGGGCCGCGCCTGTCGGCGCGCTACCAGGCGCTGCTGAAAGCCCCGCTCGACGATGCGCTCGGCGGCGCGGTGCAGATGGCGGTGCGCATCTTTGCCGGCAAATCGGGGGTTGCCCTGTGAGCGCCGCCAACCAGATCTTCGCCATGCTGCCGGAGGCGCCGCGATGAGCGCCGCCGACCAGATTTTCGCCATGCTGAAAGAATCCTCGCAGAGCGGCGCGCCGCTCTACCTGCAGCTCAGGAAAAGCATCGAGGAAGCGGTCAATCGCGGCCTGATCGGCCCGGGCGACGCGCTGCCGTCCGAGCGCGACATCGCCAGCAAGGCCGACATCTCGCGCGTCACCGTGCGCAAGGCCGTGCAGGATCTGGTCAAGGGCGGCATCCTCGTCCAGCGCCACGGATCCGGCACCTTCGTCGCGCCGCGCATGGAGCGCGTCGAGCAGTCGCTATCCCGGCTCACCTCCTTCACCGAAGACATGGCGCGCCGCGGCATGGTCGTGCGCTCGGCCTGGCTCGACCGTGGCCTCTACGCGCCCTCGCCTGATGAGATGATGGTTCTCGGCCTGTCGTCGAACGAGCTGGTGGCGCGCGTGGCGCGCCTGCGTATCGCCAACGACACACCGCTGGCGATCGAGCGCGCGGCAATCTCGGCCAGCGTCCTTCCCGACCCAGAGACGATCGGCTCCTCGCTCTACGCGACGCTGGAACTGACCGGCAATCGTCCGGTGCGGGCGGTTCAGCGCATCTCGGCCGCGAATCTCGGCGACGATGACGCGCGCCTGCTGGAAGTGCCGCCGGGGGTTGCCGGACTGCACATCGAACGCATTTCCTATCTGGCGAGCGGCAAGGTGATCGAATTCACCCGTTCGATCTACAGGGGCGACGCCTATGACTTCGTCGCGGAACTCCGGCTGACCGGGCCGGGAGAGGAGAGCCGGCCATGAGCGCAACCACCACCCATATGCGGCGCGAGATCGAGGAAATCCCGCAGGCCACCGCCCGCCTGCTCGATGGCTCGGCCAAGGCGCTTGCCGAGGCCGGCCGCGGCCTTCGCGAGCGCGATCCGAACTTCGTCGTCACCGTGGCGCGCGGCTCGTCCGACCACGCCGCCACCTTCACGAAATATGCCGTGGAGTTGACCGCCGGCCTCGCCGTCGCTTCGGTCGGCCCGTCGATCGCTTCGATCTACGGCGCGAAGCTGAGGCTGCGCGGCTCGGCCTGTCTCGCCATCTCGCAGTCGGGCAAAAGCCCCGACATCGTCGCCATGGCCGAAACGGCCAGGGCCGGGGGCGCGCTGACCGTCGCCATCACCAACACCGCCGACTCGCCGCTGGCGCGGGCCTCGGACTATGCCATCGACATTCTGGCCGGGCCGGAGCGCAGCGTCGCGGCCACCAAGACCTTCGTCAATTCGGCTGTCGCCGCCCTGGCGCTGATGGCGCACAGCACAGGCGATGAGCCGCTGCTTTCAGCGCTCGCCCGCCTGCCGGAGCATTTCGAGAAGGCGATCGCCTGCGACTGGATGGCGCTCGCCGCCGCGCTCGAGACGCCGCAGTCGCTGTTCATCCTGGGACGCGGCCCGTCCTTCGCGATCGCCAGCGAGGCGGCGCTGAAGTTCAAGGAGACCTGCGCCATGCATGCCGAGGCCTACAGCGCGGCCGAGGTCATGCATGGGCCGCTGGCTCTTGTGGGACCAGGCTTCCCCGTCCTGGCGCTCGCCGCCCGCGACGCCTCCGAGCCCTCGGTGGCCGAAGCAGCAGACAGCGTGGCGGCCAAGGGCGCGGCCGCTTTCGTCACCTCCGGCAAGGCAAAGAACGCCAGGCTGCTGCCGCATGTCGCGACCGGCCATCCGCTGACCGATCCGCTGCCGCTGATCGTGTCCTTCTACGGCTTCGTCGAGGCCTTCGCCCGCCATCGCGGCCTCGACCCGGATGCGCCGCGCAACCTGCGCAAGGTAACGGAAACCGTATGAGCGACCGTTTCGCCCTCACTGGCGCCCGCATCTTCGATGGCGCCGACTGGCATGACGATGCGGCCCTCGTCGTCAAGGACGGCATGGTCGAGGCCATTCTGCCCACTGGTGCCATTCCGTCCGGCGTCTCCCTGTTCGAGACCGGCGGCGGCCTGCTGGTTCCCGGCTTCGTCGACATCCAGGTCAATGGCGGCGGCGGCGTCATGCTCAACGACCATCCCGACGTCGCCTCGATCGAGACCATCTGCCGGGCGCACGCGCCGTTCGGCACCACGGCGCTGCTGCCGACGCTGATCACCGACACGCCGGCGATCACCGCCGCGGCCACAGCCGCCGGCGCCGAGGCTGCGCGGAAAAAAGTGCCGGGTTTCCTTGGCCTGCATCTCGAAGGGCCGCATCTGTCCATCGCGCGCAAGGGCGCGCATGATCCGGCCCTGATCCGGCCGATGACGGACGCCGACCAAGCGGCACTGATCGCCGCGCGCCGGGACCTGCCGGTGCTGCTCACCACGATCGCGCCGGAATCGGTCGAGCCGGCCCGCGTCACGGCGCTGGCCGAGGCCGGCATTGTCGTCAGCCTGGGCCATTCCGACACCGACTATGCCACGGCGACGGCCTTCGCCGAGGCCGGCGCGACGGTCGTCACCCACCTCTTCAACGCCATGAGCCAGATCGGCAATCGGGAGCCGGGGCTGGCCGGCGCCGCTATAGATACCGGCGGTCTCTACGCAGGCATGATCGCCGACGGCATCCATGTCCATCCCGGCACGATGACGCTTGCGCTCAATGCCAAGAAGGGGCCGGGCAAGATCCTGCTGGTCACCGACGCCATGGCGACAATCGGCACAGACATGACCTCCTTCACGCTCAACGGCCGCACCATCTATCGCAAGGACGGGAGTCTGAGGCTTGCCGACGGCACGCTGGCCGGCGCCGACCTCGACATGATTTCCGCCGTGCGCTTCGTCCACCGCGTCGTCGGGATCGATCTCGACGAGGCGCTCCGCATGGCATCGCTCTACCCCGCCGAGGCGATCGGCCAGGCGCACCGGCTCGGCCGCTTCGCCAACGGCACCGCCGCCGATATCGTCGGCCTATCGGAGGGCCTGGATGTCAAGAACGTCTGGATTGGGGGCAAGAAGGTTTTGAGGACCTGAGCCTTCCTGCGTTAAGGTGACGAGAAGCTTTGAGACGCTGGCGTGACAGCACCCCCCTCTGTCCTGCCGGACATCTCCCCCGCAAGGGGGGAGATTGGTAGCTTCTGCGCCCCGCTCAATCCTGCAACGTTGGTGATTGGCGAAAGCCGCGGTGACGTCCGATCTCCCCCCTTGCGGGGGAGATGGCCGGCAGGCCAGAGGGGGGTGCGAAGGATCACGACCGATCTCACCCTTGCATCGCCTTCGTCGTCGAAATGCCGACGAGCGTCAGCCGGCTTTTCCCGCCGTGTAGATATCCTTGTACGCCTCGCGCAAAACGTTCTTCTGCACCTTGCCCATCGTGTTGCGCGGCAGTTCGTCGACGAAGATCACCTGCTTCGGATGCTTGTACTTTGCCAGCCGTCCGGCGATGGCGTCGGCAATGTCGGCGGCGCTGATCGCCGATCCCGGCTTGCGCACCACCACCGCCGTGACGCCCTCTCCGAAATCCGGATGAGCGACGCCGATCACGGCGCTTTCGCTGATGCCGGCAAGCGCGTCGATCTCGCTCTCGATCTCCTTCGGATAGACGTTGTAGCCGCCCGAGATGATCAGGTCCTTGCCGCGGCCGACGATGTGGACATAGCCGTCGGCGTCGATCAGGCCGAGATCGCCGGTGACGAAGAAACCGTCGTCGCGGAACTCGGCCTTGGTCTTCTCCGGCATCCGCCAATAGCCGGCGAACACGTTCGGCCCCTTCACCTCGATCATTCCGATCGCGCCCTGGGTCAGCGGTTCGGCCGTCTCGGGATCGGTGATGCGCAGTGACACGCCGGGCAGCGGAAAGCCGACCGTGCCGGCGCGCCGCTCGCCGTCATAGGGGTTGGACGTGTTCATGTTGGTCTCGGTCATGCCGTAGCGTTCGAGGATGGCGTGGCCGGTGCGCTCGCGCCAGGCATTGTGCGTCTCGGCAAGCAGCGGCGCCGAGCCGGAGATGAATAGCCGCATATGCCTGGCTGCATCTTTTGTGAGCCCATCCTGCTGCAGCAATCGCACATAGAAGGTCGGCACGCCCATCAGCGCCGTGGCGCGTGGCATCAGCGACAGGATGCGGGCCGGATCGAACTTCTGCTCAAAGAACATCCTGGCGCCGGCCATCAGGATGACGTTGGTGGCGACGAACAGGCCGTGCGTATGGAAGATCGGCAGCGCGTGGATCAGCACGTCGTCGGCGCCGAAACGCCAGTGCTCCACCAGCACGCGCGCGTTGGAGGCGAGGTTCTCGTGGCTGAGCATGGCGCCCTTGGAGCGGCCGGTCGTGCCTGAGGTGTAGAGGATGGCGGCAAGATCGTCGGGCCCGCGCGCGGCATCGTCGAAATCCGCCGGCTGCAGCGCCGCGCGATCCGCAAGCGTGCCCCGCCCGTCGCCGCCAAGCGTCAGCGTCGCGGCATCCGCCGACGCGGCAAGCGGTTGGATGGTGGACGCCTTTTGCGGATCGCAGACGACCAGCCGCGGTTGCGCGTCACGGAAGAAATAGTCGAGCTCCGGCAGCGTATAAGCGGTGTTGAGCGGCAGGAAGACGGCGCCGGCGCGCAGACAGGCGAGATAGAGCAGCAAAGCTTCCGGCGTCTTCTCCACCTGCACGGCGACGCGATCGCCGGGCTGGACGCCTGCCTCGACGAGCGCATGCGCATATTGCCCGGACCGCGCCAGCATCTCGCCATAGGAGATAGAACGCTCGTCGTCCGTCTCCATCAAGACACGGTCAGGCGCCGGCATGCTGGCGCGAAAGGCGTCGAACAGGTGATTGGCCATAGTCTTCCTCTGGACTTGTGGCTGACGCATTCAATGCATCGGCCTGGCCAGAGCGATATCAGATTTGCCTGCCAGAGCAATTCCAGGAAAGTGCGTAGCGGTTTTCCGTCCGGAATTGCGAAAAATAAGGAGCTAAGCATGTCTCCCGAAAGTGGGAACCGGTTTCGGGAAAAGGCATGCGTAAAATCAAAAACCTAAAGCGCACGGAGCGAATCTGAAAGATCGCGACGCGCTTTAGGGCAGCTATTTGCGGGCGCGCGGCGCCTTGCCTGAGCCGGCCCTTGGATCGTAGCCCTGGTTGAAGCGCGCCATGCACATCTCGGCGGTCAGCCGATAGTGACTGAGCAAGGCCTCGACCGCGGCGTCGGCATCGCCATCCAGCGTTCGCTCGGCAATCGTCCGGTGCTCGGCGAGGTCATCGCGTTCGGAGCCTGGGCCGCGCTGCGAAATCAGCCGGTAGCGGGAGGCCTGGTCGGAAAGCTGGTCGCAAAAACCGATCAGCCAATGCGACCGGCACGCCGAGATCAGCGCGCGATGGAAGGCGCGGTGCAGCGTCTCCCATTCCGGATTGTTGGTCGCGGGGTCGTCGGACTGGCGACGCTCGGCGCGCGCCAAGCGGTGCAGGGCGAGCACCAGCTGTTCTTCCCACTCGGCCGTGCGATGGGCAATGGATTCACGCAAGGCGCGTTCCTCCAGCCAGCAACGCGTTCGGGTCAGCTCTTCGAGCTCCGCCGCACTCACCGGCATCAGGAAGAAGCCGCGCTGGTCATGGCGGCCAAGCAGGCCCTCGGCGGCGAGGCGATTGAGCGCCTCACGTACGGGCGACGCGCCGGCGCCATAGCGGGAAACGACCCATTCGACGCGCAGCTTGCCCTCGGTTTCCAAAGCTCCACGCAGCAGGTCTTCGCGGAGCTGATGGTAGACCGAGCTGGCAAGCGTGCTCTTGGCACCCTTGCCTTCGCCCGTATCGGCGTTTCCGTTTGCCAATTTGACTCCTGTTGCTTGCCCCTGTTTTTGCCAGGGTCCCTCGGCAAAGCAATCTCGTACGCGTATCATACAGACAGGCATTGCCGCCTAAAAGCAATAAGGTGACGATATTCGATCGAATAAAGTAAATTCCCTCAGAAAAAAGCTGATGTTAATGGGCGACTTGATATAACTCGGTATATTGAACAGCCGTTCGGCCGCGCGGCGACTTTTTGTTAGAAACGAGATGTCTATGTCTCTAGTTGGCGGCCCTGTCGGCTGCTGAGCGGATTGCCTCGATATTGGCCCGATAGGCCTCGACGCTGCCGCCCTTGAAGATGGCCGCGCCCGCCACCAGCACGTCGGCGCCGGCGGCCGTCACCAACGGCGCTGTTTCCGGCGAGACGCCGCCGTCGATCTCGATACGGATCGGGCGGTTGCCGATAAGCGCCTTCACCCTTCGCACCTTGTCGACGATTGCCGGGATGAATGCCTGGCCGCCGAAGCCCGGATTGACGGTCATGATCAGGATGAGGTCCAGCCGGTCGAGCACGTATTCGATCGCTGTTTCCGGCGTCGCCGGGTTGAGAGAGACACCGGCCTTCTTGCCGAGACCTTTGATCGTCTGCAGCGAGCGGTCGAGATGCGGGCCGGCCTCGGCATGGACGGTCATGCCGTCGCAGCCGGCCTCGGCGAAGGCCGCCAGATAGGGGTCGGCCGGCGCGATCATCAGATGGCAGTCGAAGAAGGCCTTGGTGCGGTTGCGGATCGCTTTAACCACCGGCGGGCCGAAAGTGATGTTGGGCACGAAATGACCGTCCATCACATCCAGATGGATCCAATCGGCCCCGGCGGCCGCGACCGCCTCGACCTCGTCACCGAGCTTCGAAAAATCCGACGCCAGCACCGACGGCGCGATCAGGGTCTTCTTGCTCATGATACGGCCTCTCCCGGCATCGTCATCGGCGCGCTGGGCAGCGCACCTTTCATGCGGGTCTGCCTAGACCATCGTCCAGGCTAGGGGAAGCATGTTTTCCGCGTCCGCCAGCAGGCGCACAAAACGCGGCTCCGAAGCGGAAGGAAGAACCCGCCGGATTGCTCCGGCGGGTTCGCGATGTGGCGGCGGGCTCCATTATTGGAGGTTGTTGGTCGCCGGGTTCCGCTGCAACCTTGGTTGGTTCCTTGGCACCAACTGCTGCAGGATGTTCGGATTGAGCAGCAGGTTCGGATTGATCTCCACACCCGGCCGTCTGCGAATCGGGAAGCAATCCGGATACCGTCCGGTGGTCCCGACCGGGCAGCGCCGCCTTATGATCGGCTGGCAGATACCGTCGATCATCTGCGAACCCGGGGCGCATTCGGCGTCTTCGAACGTGCCGCATCTGCCTTCTATCACCTCGGTGCCGCGCGGACACACGCACGCGCCGCGCTTGTTGAGGACCTGGCCGCGGATGGAGCAGGTTTGCGGCTTCTTGATCGGCGCGCAGGCCTTGCCCCTCAGCTCCGTTCCCCTCGGGCAGACGCAATCGCCGTCGGCATTGCGCACCTGACCGCGGATGCGGCACTGGCTGGGCGGCTGCTTGTCGGGCACGCAGGCCCTGGCGGCGCGGTCGAGATGCGTGCCGTCAGGGCAGACGCAGCCGTTCGCTGTCGGCACCGCGCCGCGGATCGTGCATTTTGGCGGTATGACCTGACAGACGCCGTTCACCAGCTCGCCACGCCGGCACACGCAATTGCCGTCCTGGTCGCGGTACTGGCCGGGACGCAACGTGCATTGCGGCTCCTGCGGCTGTCCGCTTTGCATGCACCTCCCGTTTTCCAGCTCGGTGCCGCGCGGACAGACACAGCGTCCGTCCTCGGTCCGGATCTGGCCCTTGAGCAGGACGCAGCGTTGCGGCACCGGGAGCGGCAGAAGCTTGGTGCCGCCGGAACTGCACTGGCCATTGCGGAAGGTCGTGCCGTCCGGGCAGGCGCAGCGGCCGGCCGCGTTCAGCACCATGCCGTTCGAGCACTGGTTCTTCACCTCACGCTTGATGGTGAAGGGGTGGCAGGCATAGGCCTTGCCGCGATCGCCCTGCGCATTGGTCGGGGCGAGCGACAGCACGTCGCCGCCCTGCACCGGCGTGTTCGGCGACAGCACGCCGACGCAGTTCTGCCCGCTGACCGTACCCTGCAGGTTGGCGAGTCGGCCATCGTCGGGGAGAACCACAGTCATGTGGTGCGTGTGGCTTTCGCCGGCACCCAACGTCAGGTTGGCGATGCAGGACGCCGGCAGCGTCGCCGGCTCCGGCGAACAGCCGAAGGGCGGATCGATGGAAGTGATCGCAACGCCTTCCAGGCGGCCCAGACCATCAATGCCAATCGCATCGCCGATGCGGACCGGGCCGGAGAAGGTGTTCGGCCCATCGTTCATGATGGTGATCTCGAACGAGCAGGGCGCACCTGGCCGGCACTCAGCATCGCCGGTCTTCTCGACACGGATGGTCGAGGCGCCGCCGCCTTTCGCGCAGGCCTGGCCGATCGGATAGACGATGTCGTCTCCCGGCGCCGGCCCGTAGGAGCCGCGCGCGCAGTTCTCGAACGCGCCATTGGCGCTGACTGTCACGTCGAAGTGCCGGCTCTCTCCGGGCGTCATCACGGCGCCGGGAATCTGGCACGACAGCGTGTTGGCAGGCACCGGCCCGCAGCTCCAGTCCGCGCCGTCGGGGGTCACGGTCTGGATGGCAACCGGCGCACCGCCCGATATAAGCGTGGCGGCATCGCTGACCCGCACCGGACCGGTGGGAGCAGCCGTGCCGGCGTTGCTGACGGTGATGCGGCAGGAAACCACCGCGGCCCCGGCGAGCGAACCATCGCACCCCTTGGTGATGCGCAAGCCGGGCTGGCCGCCATTCGGATGGCGGATGCGTTCGGTCGCGCAGGCCTTGTTGTTGGCGAGGTCGACCTCGCCGGAAATGGCCTTCACCTCGGCGCAGTTCTCCACCCTGTCCGGCCGGTAATTTGCCGGCATGGCAGCCTTGACGACGATCGGCGTCGATGCGCCCGGAGGCAGCGCGATGCCGGCATTGTCGCAGCGGAATTGGCCGGGGCCATTCGGGCCGCAGGTCCAGGGCGGGCTCGGCCCGAAGGTCGAGGAGGTCGGCGCGCCGCCAGGATAGGTATCGACCACCGTCAGCGGCCCGTTATAGGTGCTGGTGCCGTTGTTGATGATGTCGATCACGAAGGTGCAGATGCCGTCCGGCGTGCAGACCGGGATGCGGGCGCGCTTCTTCAGGATCAGGTCGACTTTCTTCTCGACCGGAGGCTGGCACCGCGGGTCGCGATCGCCACGGCGGCAGATCGGGATCGAGGCGCAGGCGCGGTCGTTCTGCTGGCTGCCGAACAGCGGCTTGCCGCTGGCGTGGTAGTCATAGGCGGCGCAGTTGCGCAGCACGCTGCCCTGCCAGCCTGCGGCCGGCTTGAAGCCGAGCTTGAGGTTGACGGAGGCGCCGGGGTTGAGCGTCGTCACCGGGTGGGTGCAGGTCATCGGCGCCGCTCCGGGCACGCAGATCCAGGGCGGGTTCGGTCCTGAGGAAAGAACCGAGCCGGCCGGCAGCGTTACTTCATCGAGGACGATCGTGCCGTTGTAGGGCGCGTCGCCGATATTGGTGACGGTGATGGTGAAGTCGCAGCCGCCTGCCATCGTGCAACGCGGCACCTCGGCCCACTTCTCGACCTTGAGGTCGGGCTGCTCGGGCGGGCACCTGATGTCACGCGGAATGACGATGTCGATCGTCTGCGTGCAGCAAAGTCCCCAGCCTTCCTTCGGCCCGGCATAGGTGTCGACGCCGGTGACGACGAGATGGATGGCCTCGCCGGGCGAGGCGCCGATGATCTTCCAGTCCAGCACGCCGCCGCCGGCAGGCACCTGCTGGGTATCGGGAACGATGGTGATGCCGGCTGTCGTCGTCGACACCTGCACCCACTTGCCGCCCATCTCCGGACCGACCGGCATGTGGTAGATGAAGGCGCCGCCGCCGGGAACGCAGTCGACCGTGCCGCGCTCGACCTTGAAGCACTCCTTGGTGGGAGGCGGAGGCGGCGGGTTGCATTTGGTCAGATCGATCTTGATCGAGGTCTTGACGCCGGTGAGGAAATCGCCGTCGTCGGGTCTATCCGGATCCTGCGAGGGAATGGTCGTTGCCGGCCCGCCTCGCAGCGAGACCTTGATCTCTCCCTGGTTGTCGACCGTCGCCGGCACGGGAAAGGTCGCATGGTCTATCTTGGCCGTGATCCGGAAGGTGATGACGCGCTCGTTCGCGGCACCCTCGCCATCGAGGTTGGCAGCGCTGATCCGGAAATTGGAAACGCTGGCCGTATCGTTCGGACCGGCCGATGAGCTGATCGCGCCAGCGGGCAGCGGTCCGCCGGAGGCGCTGGTGCCGTCGCCGGCGACATCCACGCCGACGATCTGCAAGCCGTGCGGAAGCTGGTCCTTGAAGTCGAGCCTCGTCGCTTTCAGCAGGGCCGCCACGCTTGGCCGGTCGAAGTCCTGCGGGTCGCCGTGGATGCCGAAGCTCAGGACATATTCGACGGTATCGCAGCTTCGCTGACCGCCCTTCTTGGTGAAGAAGGGTATGATCCGGCCGAGTTCGGAATTGATGCCGCGCGGTTGATTGGCGGCCTGACTGGACGGTGCGGTATTCTGGGCGAGCGCCAGCGATGCCGGCATCATGGCGACCGCGATACCGGCCGCCATCAGCCAGCGCGCGCCGCGCCTGGCGTATGACAGGGGTTTCATGATCGTCTCCATGATGGTTTTGCGCGAGGCGAAGCGGGAAAGGGCGAGATCGCTCATCTGTCCCTCCTCGGCGCTTCGCAGTCGACGGCCGGCGTCCTGAGCGGCAGCGTCATCTTGCAGCAAGGGTAGTAGCCACCCTTGTCCCGGTCGGACTTGCGGTAGAAGCAGAGACCGACATTGACGGTGCCGCCCGGATTATGGCCGGTGATGTCGATCGTGTAGGGCTTGCCCGGCTCGTGCGACATGGGTGAGGTCACCCCGACGCCGGGCGTCTTGGACAGAGCCTTGATCGAATCGCCGCCTAAGCCGGCGTGGTCATGGAGATAGAGGTCTGCCTGGAGGCCGCGGGGCGTGCAGAAATACTGCACGTCCTCGACATCGAGGCAGGGAGGCAAATTGCCGGGCGGTGGGAAGTCCGGCGGATAGAAGGGAGGCAGGAAGCCGCCGGGGATTTCCTCATAATAGCCGGCGCGGCCTTCGCACGGACGCCAGACCCTGACGTCGCCGACATGGCCTTGGACGTCCGGGTCCTCGAAATAGCCGTCGAAGTCGACGAACCATGAGCCGAAGGGCGGCACATTAGCCGGCTTGACCAGCGCGCTCGGAGTGAGTTGCACGCCATGCACGGCGAGCGGCCCACCGGCGGCAAGCCGCTCGGCAAGCTCCGGATTGTCGCGCAACTTGTCGCCGGTGTTGACGACCGTGTCGGTGCAAACGGTGGTGTCCAGATTGCCTTCGGCATCGTAGCGGTATTGCAGATCGACGCCGCCGGCCGACTGGCGATTGTCTTGCGGGAAGCCGATCGCATATTCCTGCGGCACTTCCACCCAGACCGATTCCGTCGCCGGATCGTCCGGATCCTCGCGCCAGTAGCGGACGACCTCGCCTTTGCCGGAATCGGCGAAACGGCTGTAGTCGTAACGGTTCTCGACCGGGCCGCGCTGGGCGAGATACATGAAGCCCTTGTTGTCGAAGGCGATGTCGGTGACGGCATAGTCCTGGTCGGCCTTGACCGTCAGCTCCCAGCGCGGATCGCCAGCGAAGCCTCCGTCGCTCGCAATGCCGACCGACCAGATTTCGGCTTTCTCGCCGACGGAATAGTAGAGCCGGCCGCCATGATAGGCGACCGCCCAGACGCGGCGCTCGTCCTGCGTATAACCCCAGGTTCCAGGGTCTTCGCTGTCGAAGGCCGCGGCCTGGATGTCCATCACGGCGCCGTCGTCGGCGACGGGGGCCAGCCCATGCGCCGGACGCCCGGCAACGCCATGATCGAAGCTGTCGATCAGATTGCCGTCGGGGTCTATGCGGTGGATCAGACCGGTGTCGATATCCGAAGCGAAGAACTCGCGGTGGGTGGGATCGAAGGCGAGGTTGCCGATGCCGGGCCCGCTGTTGGTGTCGATGTCGGCGAATTTCGATACGGCTCCGGTGATGCCGTCGATCTTCCAGATCGTGCCCGGTCCGCCGCCGTTTTCGGTGCCGAACTGGCCATCCATGAAGGTCGCTCCCGCGGTGCCGCGGCGCTGCCGCTCGGGGCGGCCGTCATCGTCGGCGTCCGGCGTGACGATCTCGATGCCGTGCAGCGAGGTCGCCGCCGCATAGAGGTTGGGGATGCCCGACGGCACGCCGTCGCGCATGCCGTCATCATAAGTGAGGCCGAACACCTCGCCGATCTGACCCGCCGTCACCTCGAAGGGCGGCGGCGTGTAGACGAGTTGGCCGGAGGCCGGGCCGCCGAGGCGCGAAACGTCGAAAATGCGCAACGAGGCCTGCGATGTGTCGATGAACATTTCGTCGACCGGGTCGACGCCAGGCGGCAAGCCCCCCTCGGAAGAGTCGAAATCGGGAATGACGGTGCCGGGAAAGCCGGTCACCGCCATCGAGCCCGGATGGATGATTTGTGTTTCCTGGGCCTTTGCCGCGCCGCCGAGCCAAAGGCCGGCGGACAGCGCCAGGGCAAGAACTCCGCCGGTTGTCGTTATCGCGCGGCGCAGACCGCCGGCGCGAGAAGCCACGAACGAGCCGCGGTCGCAAAACATTGAACTCCCCCCGAAGTCGTCGGAAGAACCATCCGTTTTCGCCGCGCATATCAGGGCAAGGCGCGGCGTTCCGGCTCGTTCGTCCCTGAAATAATTGTCTGTTTTCCGCTTGGTCACGATACGACGGCTGCCTGGCAGGGTCAACGGAATCAGCCGAAAGCCCAGCGCATCGACCTCGTCCCGAAGACGGTGGCCGCGCTGGACTCCTGTTGCTCCCGGAGACCACCAAGTCTCAGGGTTTCTGGTCATTGGGGCTTTCCTTTCCGGCCCGCACCATGGCGGTGCCTGGTCGTCAGTCGCGAGCTGACGCGGAAAGGTTCAATGCGAGAGGCGCGCCGGGACGGAGGCGCTGTCTTTACCGAGCGACAAGATCACCAGATCCAGTCGCCCTTGCCGAGTGTGGACACCGCCTCGACGATGCGGGTGAAGCTGGCTCGCGCCCGGCCGACCGTATGCCGGGCTCTCAGATAGCCGTGCACCAGCCCCGGTTCCTCGAACCAGTAGGCATGCCCACCGGCTGCGACGACGTGGTCGCGATAGGCCTCGCCGTCGGAGGACAGCGGGTCGCATTGGGCGGTGATCAGCACTGTCGGCGGCAGGTAGGCGAAATTGGCATCGGCGAGCGGATACAGGGTGATGTCGCCGGTGCGGTCGACGCCGCCGGTGCGAATGCTCAGGTAGAACTTGGTATCGCGCGCGGTCAGCATCGGCGCCTCGGCATGCGTCACATAGGAGCCGCGAGAGTGGTCGCCGCCGAGGCTGGGATAGATCAGCACCTGGCCGATCGGCTTCTTGATGTGGCCGCGCGTCGCGTGGGCAACGGCGGCGCAGAGATTGCCGCCGGCGCTGTCGCCGCAAAGCAGGACCGGGCAATCGTAAGTCCCTGCCGCCCACTCGTAGGCGTCCATGACATCGTCGAAGGCGGTCGGATGCAGATGTTCCGGCGCCAGCCGGTAGTCGACCGACACCACCTCGTAGCCGGTGCGCGCGCAAAGCTCGGCGCAGACATCGTCATGACTGTCCAGCCCGCCGAGGATGAAGCCGCCGCCATGGACATAGAGCACCATGGCGCTCTTGTCCGGCGCCGCAGTGCTATAGATGCGGATCGGAATGCTGTCGGTCGGCGTGGCTATTGCCGTCGTTTCCGCCGTCACGCCTTGCGGGTAGCCGGCGAAGAACTCGCGGCACATCCGGTCGTAGATGGCGCGCTGCTCGGCGATCGTGTAGTCGATCGTGTCCGGCGGGTAATAGGAATTGGTCTTCTCGATGAAGGCCCAGGTCTCGGCGTCGATCAGTTTTCTGTAGTCGGTCATGGTGCCTGGACCGACTGGCAAGGTTGAGCCCAGGCACCCCCCTCTGGCCTGCCGGCCATCTCCCCCGCAAGGGGGGAGATTGGCAGTTTCGGCCATGCGGCCATTTCTGCAGCATTTGAGATCGGCGAAAGCCTTCGCGAAGTCCAATCTCCCCCCTTGCGGGGGAGATGGCCGGCAGGCCAGAGGGGGGTGTGACGGAGCGCCATCGTCTGCGACTATCTTCCCTTCCACACCGGGTCGCGCTTCTCCGCGAACGCTCGGAACCCTTCCATATTGTCTTCCGAGCCGTAGAGGATATCGACCGTCGGCAGCTGCCGGCGGGTCACCTTGTTCATCGCATCCTGGAAGGTCAGCGCTTCGGCCACCCGCGCCGTCTCCTTGATCGCGGCGAAGACCAGCGGCGGGCCGCTGGCAAGCAACCGTGCAATCTCCCAGACGCGGTCCTCGAGCTTTTCCTTGGGCAGCACTTCGTTGACCAAGCCCCAGCGCTGCGCTTCCGCCACGTCCATCCAGCGGCCGGTGAACAACAGGTCCATGGCGATATGGTAGGGAATGCGCTTCGGCAGCTTGATGGTGGCGGCGTCGGCAAGCGTGCCGGCGCGGATCTCGGGCAGCGCGAAGGAGGAATGGTCCGAGGCGTAGATCAAGTCGCAGGAGAGCGCCAGCTCGAAGCCGCCGCCCACCGCCATGCCGTTGACGCAGGCGATCACCGGCTTGTTCAAGTCGCGCAACTCCTGCAGCCCGGCGAAGCCGCCGACGCCATAATCACCGTCGACCGCATCGCCGGCGGCCGCCGCCTTCAGGTCCCAGCCGGCGCTGAAGAACTTGTCGCCGGCCGTCTTGACGATGGCGACGCGCAAGCCGGGATCGTCGCGGAACGCCTTGAACGTCTCGCCCATCAGCCGCGACGTCTTGAGGTCGATGGCGTTGGCCTTCGGCCGGTCGAGCGTGACTTCCAGGATGGTGCCTTCGCGGCGGGTGGTGATGACGTCAGCCATTCTTCTTTTCTCCAAGCACCAGCAGCGCGTCCGCAATCCAGGCGCCCTTGCCTTCGGCACAGACGATCAACGGGTTGATGTCGAGTTCCTCGATCTCGCCCTCGTTCTTCTGCACGAAGGCGGCGATGCCGGCGATGGCATCGATGGCGGCCGCGACATCGGCCTTGGGCCGGCCGCGATAGCCTTCGAGCAGAGGGTAGAGCCTCAGGCCGCGCAGCGCCGCCTCGATGTCGTCGCGCGTCGCCGGCAGCATCAGGGTCACGCTGTCGCGCAGCAGCTCAACCAGCAGACCGCCGGTGCCGAGCGTCATCACCGCGCCGAACATCGGGTCGCGGGTGAAGCCGACGATCAGCTCGGCGACGCCGTCGCGCACCATACGCTCGACGTAGAGCCCGGTGCCGAGCGGCAACAGGTCATGCGCGGCATTGCTGACGGATTCGGCGTCCTTGAGGTTCAGCCGCACCGCGCCGACTTCCGACTTGTGCGTGACGCCGAGCGCCTTGAGCGCCACCGGAAAACCGAGAGCCATCGACGAGATCACCGCCTCGACCGCGT
>NZ_RZSL01000950.1:0-1537 GCF_003997355.1 Mesorhizobium sp. M1E.F.Ca.ET.041.01.1.1
CAACACCATGCCGTTCTGGGTGCTGGTCGGCGGCCATTTCCTGCTCAGCGAGCGCATCACCACGCGCAAGCTTACCGGCCTCGTGCTCGCCTTCTGCGGCCTCGCGGCCGTCTTCTTCGACGGTATCGTCGCCGGCAACAATGCGACGCTGACGGGCGATCTGCTGAGCCTTGGTGCCGGCATCCTGTGGGCGCTGACCAGCATCGTCATCAAGCGGTCGAAACTGGCAGAAACCAGTGCCGAGAAGCTCTTGCTCTATCAGCTCGCCGGCGCGGCTGTCGTCGGCGCCCTGGTGATGCCTTTCGCCGGCCCGCCGATCCGCGAGATCGCCGCATTGCCGACACTGGCCTTGCTGTTCCAGTCTTTCTATATCGTCGCCTTCACCTATGTTTTGTGGTTCTGGCTGCTGACGCGCTATCCGGCAGCGGGCCTGTCGAGCTTCGCCTTTTTGTCGCCGGTGTTCGGCGTGCTGTGCGGCGCGGTGCTCTTGGATGAGCCGCTGACGGTCCGGATCTTCCTGGCGCTTGGCCTGATCGCCGCCGGGCTGATCATCGTCAACCGGACGGCGCGCAGGCAGCCCGCACCGTAAGGAGTTCGACATGCGCGACATCCTCAACGACCTCGAAGCTGGAAAGCAGCTTTCCGATCCCGATCCGGTGCGCCGCGCCCAGATCCAGATGAAGACGCCGCTGCCGAAGCGCTTCTACAAGGCTGTTTCGGTCGTGCCGGTCGAAAACGGTTTTGCCGTCCATCTCGACGGCAGGCCGGTCCGAACACCGGGAAAGGCGCTGCTGGTGCTGCCGACAGAAAGAGCGGCGATGCTGGTGGCTGACGAGTTTTCCGCGCAGGGCGAGGTCATCGACCCCGTCACCATGCCGGTCATGCGCCTTGCCAACACGGCCCTCGACGGTGTCGCCGGCGACCCGCAAGCGGTGCTCGAAGATGTCCTGCGCTTCGCTTCGTCGGACCTGCTCTGCTACCGCGCCGATAGCCCTCAGGGCCTGGTGGACCGGCAGAACAAGCTCTGGGACCCGGTTCTCGATTGGGCGAGGAGCCGCCTTGGTGCGCGCTTCAATCTTGCCGAGGGCGTCATCCATGTCGAGCAGCCGCGCGAGACGATCGCCGTCCTTGGCGCCCATCTTGCCCAGCGCGCCGAGCCGCTGCGTCTGGCCGCCATCCATGTCATGACCTCGCTGACCGGATCGGCGCTGCTGGCGCTTGCCGTCGATTTCGGCGAGCTCGGAGGCGAGGAAGCCTGGACCGCCGGCCATGTCGACGAGGACTGGCAGATCGAGCACTGGGGCCAGGATGCCGAGGCCGTCGCGCGCCGCTCGGCCCGCAAGCGCGATATGATGGCGGCGGTCAGCCTGCTGGAAGCGCTGCAAGCCTAGAGCAATTCCAGGAAAAAAGTGCGCAGCGGGTTTCGGTTCGGAATTGCGACAGAGAAAACAAGCAATTCCAGGAAAAGTGCGCAGCAGTTGAGCTCAGCGACTTCGCCGTAGCCTTCCATCCGGAGTTGCGTAAAACAAACTTGGAG
>NZ_RZSL01000951.1:0-1536 GCF_003997355.1 Mesorhizobium sp. M1E.F.Ca.ET.041.01.1.1
CGCCACGAGCAAGATAGTGCCCGCCATAGCGAGCCTCCGTCGCCGGGACCTCGCGCCTGTACTCGTCGAACATGGCCATGTCGGTGACGTCGACATCGGCAATCAGATAGGCGGGCATCGGAACTCTCCCCTTCTCAGATCATCTTCCAAATCATCAGAGGGGCGACCATTTTATATTAGAATTCACTTATATTGAAGGTGAAAACCCGCCCATCCCGGAAACGCTCGATCCTGTCGGGGCGGCTGTCCGCGATCCCTCAATTCCTCAGTGCGATCGTCGCGGCCGCGCCGCCCATGCACACCGCCGCGCCGCGGTTGAACAGGCGCGCGGCGCGCGGCGACTGCAAGGTGCGGCGCGTGCCGGCGCCGGCGATCGCGAAGGGGAATTGCACGGCCGCCAGGATGACGGCGGTGATGGCAAGCAGAATCGGCACGGCGAGCGCCGACAGCGCGCCGATATCGACCACCGTCGGCAGGATGGAGATGTAGAAGAGCACCGATTTCGGATTGCCGAGCGTGACCAGAACGCCGGAGAGGAAGGCGTTGCCGCCGCTCCTTGCGGCGCCGCTGTCGGAGACCTCGAAGGTCTCGCCCGCCCTCCAGAACTGGACCGCAAGCCAGCAGAGGTAGGCGATGCCCGCCCATTTGATGGCGATCAGGAGAAAGCTGAAAGTCTCGGCGATGAAGGCAAGGCCGGCAAGCACGGCGGCGAGGTAGAGCACGTCGCCCAGCACCATGCCGGCCGTCATCCAGGCCGCATGCCGGTAGCCGCTCCTGAGCGCCTGCGCCACGATGGCGACGATCTGCGGCCCCGGAATGATGGCGGCAATCGCCAGCGCGCCTGAATAGGCGGCAAAGCCCGACAATGTCATTGGTGTGGAGTCCTTCGATACGAGGTGAGCCAGGACAATCGGAGGGCGGGGCGATGGTGTCAACCGCGGGCTGGGGAAGCGCCGGCGGCCGTCACCATCTTCTCGACCACCCAGCGGTGCTTGCCGATCTGGCGGTTGCAGCTGAAACCCTGCGCTTCGAACATCGCCAGCGTGCCGTTATGCAGGAAGGCGCCGGCGACCGGGCGCCCTTCCGAATCCTCCGGATAGCTTTCCACCCTGCCGCCGCCGAGACGGCCGATCTCGGTCAGCGCGCCGGCAAGGGCTGCCGCGGCCACGCCCTTGCCGCGATGGGCCTTGTCGGAGAAGAAGCAGGTGATGCGCCAGTCCGGCAGCGCCGTCAGTCCCTCGCGATAGGCGCGCTGGTGCTTTATGCGCGGCAATTCGGCGGTCGGCCCGAACTGGCACCAGCCGACGCAGGCCGGACCGTCGAAGACGAGCGCGGCATGCGCCCGGCCCTCGCGCACGAGCACCTCCTTCGCCGCGCGGTTGCCGGCGGCGCCAACCCCCTTGGCGTGGAAGGCCATGCACCAGCAGCCGCCCCACACGCCATTGTGACGCTCGACCAGCGCGGCGAAATGCGGCCAGGTGGTCGTATCGAGAGGTTTTACACTGAAGCTCATCGTCACCTCTTCGGCGGCGAGGA
>NZ_RZSL01000952.1:0-1531 GCF_003997355.1 Mesorhizobium sp. M1E.F.Ca.ET.041.01.1.1
TTTTATTTTCGACCCATCCGCCGCCGATCTTGCACGACGGGCAGCGTCGCTGTCGCCCGGCGCCGTCCTGGAAACCGCCGCAGGCACCGGCGTCGTCACCCGCGCGCTGGCGTCGAAATTGTCCCCCGGCGCAAGCTATGTTGTGACCGACCTCAACCAGCCGATGCTCGACTACGCCGCTTCGCGGCAAGGACCCGACAGCCGCATCCGATGGCGCCAGGCGGACGCTATGGCGCTGCCGTTCGAGGACGCAGCCTTCGATCTTGTCTGCTGTCAGTTCGGCGCGATGTTCTTTCCCGACCGCCCGGCTGCCTATCGGGAGGCAAAGCGCGTGCTCAAGCCCGGCGGACGATTCCTGTTCAGCGTATGGGATCGCATCGAGGAGAATATTTTCGCTGACGATGTGACGAATGCGCTTGCAAGGATTTTTCCGAGCGATCCGCCGCGCTTCCTGGCGCGAACGCCGCACGGCTACCACGACAAGGACTTGATCCGCAGGGATCTGGCGGACGCGGGTTTCTCCGGTGTGGCGATCGAGACGCGAGCCGAACAAAGCCGCGCATCCTCGCCGCGCGTTCCTGCCGTTGCCTATTGCCAGGGAACCCTGCTTCGCAACGAAATCGAGGCCAGGGACGCGGGAAAACTGGAAGCCGCGACCGACTACGCCACCTCCGTGATTGCCGACAGACATGGCCGCGGCGAGGTTGCCGCCAAAATTCAGGCGCATGTGATCGTGGCTGTGGCGTAGAGCGATTCAGCCCCGAGCCAGGCGCGCATCGGCCAAACCAGGGACGGGTTTCGTCTTGCCGCTGAGCCGCGCGCCCAAGGTCAGCGCCGGCGGAAAATTGCGGACGATCGCCTCCATCAGCGCGGCGCCGCCGGGGCCAAGGGCGATTCGGGCGATGGCCTCGGCAGCAAGAATCCGCGTCGCGAACAATCTTCTCCAGGCCGCCTCGTAGCGTCTGCCGGCCGCCTCGCGTCCTGCCTGTCCCCCTGCCGCCTCGCCGAGCTCTTGAGCCAAGAGCCAGCCGGACTGAAGCGCCATCGATATGCCCTCGGCAATGATCGGGTGCGACTCGCCGGCGGCATTGCCGACGCGGAAGATGTCCCGTTCGTAGCCGGCGCGGATGCCTGGCCGGATCGGACCGGCCGCAAGCCATGGACCGTAGAGGCGGGCTTCCACCAGAGCGTCACGCGCGCCCCTGCATGTCGCCCTGATATGATGCTCGACGGCCTCGGCCGCCGAAACATGGCCGCCGCGTTCGCAGGCGAGGCTGCCGCGCAGCCGGGCGAGCATATCGCGCCTGATGCAGCAGCAGATCGACATGCGGCCATGATCGGCGACCACCATGCCGCCATAGCCGCCGGGAAAAGTCAGCAGCGGCATCAGGTCGGGCGGCAGCGACGATCCGGTGAAATGCGCCTTGAAGCCGAGGAGGTCGGAGGGACGACTTTTCTTAACGACCTGGCTCGGCAGCGGTCCCGGCTCCCACGAACCGTGCGCGGCGACGATCACCGGCGCCCGCAGGAC
>NZ_RZSL01000953.1:0-1531 GCF_003997355.1 Mesorhizobium sp. M1E.F.Ca.ET.041.01.1.1
GAGTACGGCTCTGGTATTACCACCAGGCAGGACTAATCTCGCAGACGACGACTGCATGCGGCTCGTGGGATTGGCGCTGGAGTACCGGGTCTCCATTTCTTTTATTGCCCGTTCGACGGCAGCGGGTTGTTGGGCGAGCGACGCTTTCATTCTATCCTCCTAATCTCTGATATCTGCGGGAGTGCATGGGCGAGGGTGAACCGGGCAGCCATCGAAATCCGGACCTCCAAGCTAGCGTCGGCCCGCCGCGGTTGGTAATGTTGGTGAGCACGGCGCTTCTATGACCTGTTTTTCTATCTTGGTTCATTAGAAGTACGGGTCTGACGTCGTCTGCCATTGCAGACCGTTTTTGAAGGCCTCTCTGGGCTGGCTGACGTGGAGATTGAGGGTCCGCGCGTAGACGTCGACCGAGCCGATTACTCGTCGCGGCTGCACACTTGACACGGTTCGCGATCAGATCGCGCAGCAGATTGCACTCTTTCGGGCCGAGACGGATCTGGTGGCCTTTGCAGCGCACCCCATCGGTGGCGAGCCGCAGTTCGAGACCGCAGATGAGCAACCGGCCATCCTCGCCGCCATCGGAACCCAATCCCGCATCATCAGTTATGCGCGCAGGTAGGCGAGCAGCTTGTCCGGCGCTAAGGGCCGCACGAAGCTTTCGTCGAAGTCGGCCTTTTGCAGATCGAGGTGCTGTTGCTCGACGCCGGGCGCGATCAGGGCGAAGACAGGCAGGGCCCGAGTCTGCGCGTCGTCTTTCAACCGGGCACAGATCGCCGGTCTGGTCGCGCATCGTCTGCACCTCCTGTTCGATCGCCAGCCAGACCTCTGTGCTCGACGCCGCCGGTAAGTTCGCTCGCGAAGCCGTCCACCTCAAGGAACTAGCTGAGGACCAGGTCGAACTCGGCATCTTCCGAACAGGTCAGGACCAATGGCTTCACCGGCACAACTCCTCAATCAAAGAATCGGTACTGGTCCCAACCACTCAAAAGTCATGCCAATTGTTCAGAAATAGCTAGGAACAAATTATTATTGCATATTATCCAGTAGCTTAAATTAGAGTACAGTAGGAAGTCGAGGCGGAAGCCACCGTGTCGCGGACTCGACAAACGCGACAATAGGCGTCGGTTACCTGGCGTTTCCCAGAATGGTGCTCGAGTCGCTCGGCCCGGGCTTCGGGGCCTATGGATTCGCGCAGGGGAGGGTCGAAGACGGAAGGCCAGCGCCTTCTGCCGTTCGCTGCATCCAAGAAGTCAGCAGCAGCCGTCAGCCGACACGCCGTATATGTTGATGCAGACCAGCCGCCATCAGAAATAAATCTCTTGCCGACGCGCGAGCCATACGTTTTTGAATGGCCCGCCGTGGCCGCGAAGCCAGGCGCTCAGGCGCTGCGGCTGAACCGCACACTGCTCGGCGACGAGCCGCTCCACCATCTCGTTCAGCATGATGCCCTTGCGCTCCTCGATCAGCCCGACGACGAAGGCTTCATGTGCATCGAGGCGGGAGGCGGGCGGCGGCCCTGCGTGCGTGGGCC
>NZ_RZSL01000954.1:0-1530 GCF_003997355.1 Mesorhizobium sp. M1E.F.Ca.ET.041.01.1.1
CGGCCGAGGGCCGCTGCCGACAGGCTGGCGGCCGGGTATCAGCCGGCGGTTCTGAAGGTGATTTCCTACGGGCATGGCGTCACCAGGGCAGCGGCCATCGGTCAATATATCCAGAAGGAGGGCGTCGCGCTCGAAACGCATGACGCGCGTATCCTGGCAACGCAGGAGGCCGTTGCCGAGGAAATGAAACAGTGGGGTAAGGGCTTCGACAAGCGGCGGGAAAGCGAGGATGTGGCGACGTTCCGGCTTTCGCTGGCAGGGGAAGAGAGTGCCGCGCGCCTTTCACAGGCAGTTCAGGCCGGTTTCGCCGGCCACGGTTTCGCCTATCGTATCGACACACTGCAGGACGGATCGAGTGTCGCGCGCGTCGTCGCGACCATGGCCGGACACAGCGTCGTGAAAGGTGAGAACGGGGACAACAAGGTGAAGCATCGGTTTCACCTTTCCGATCGGCGCCAGCATGATCGCCAGTTCTCAGCCCCCACCCGGGCCATGATCGCCGCGCGGGTCTCCGAGGCGCTTGGCGTCAAGGAGGATGCCGTTTCGGTGAAGCCAATTGGGGAACCCAGCCACGGCAAAGCCGGTGTCGTGTTCCAGCTCTCGCGCCTTACCCATGACGGAGCGGCGATCGGCGCCGACGGTGCGGCGATCGCGTCTGAGGGTGCGGTTCGGCAGACCGCGCAGTCCTGGGACAAGACCCTGAATTCCTACAAGCCTCGCGACACCATGCACATGATCTTGTCGGCAAAGGCGGGCGAGGACAGGCAGGCTCTGGTGAGGGCCGCGCGTGGGTTCCTGCATGAACAGTTCCCGAACCACAAATTCGCCTTTGGCATGCACGCCGATATGGCCGAGGAGGGCGGCCATATTCATGTCCACGCCATCGTCGCCGTGAAGGGTGAGGACAGTGAGCGCTTGCGACCAGGCCCGGCCCAGCTTCGCGAATGGCGCGCGCTCTATGCCGAGCACGCGCAAGCGCAGGGCATGAAAATCGTCGCGACTTCCGCGGCCTATCGCGCCTCATCACAAAGCTATGGTCCGCGCGACAAAGCGATCGTGGCCACGGCCGAAAAGCCACGGCCGGGCAGGGAGGCGCGGGACCGCGCCTACGCCCGTGCAAACCCGCACGTCATCGAGAAAGCCCGCCAGCGGATCAACCACGCAAAGGCCAACCCGATAAAGATTCCGATTTCGGCGTGCCAGCTGCAGGCCACCCAGACAGGCCTTCAGGAATGGCACTCGGTCGCCGCATCTCAGCCGGATAACACGATAGCGAGTCACTTCAATGATCGGATGACGCAAGCCGTCCGATCCGGTACTGTTGTGGTCGCTATCCGAGATGGAAAGGGTGTTCAAATGAGTTCAGATGCCACCGCGGACCAGATGCGGGAAAACCTAAAAGAGATCAACGAGACCGTTAACAAGACAGCGGCGATGATGAACGGCCAAGCCAAAGCGGAGTTCTTACGGCGCGCGGCGCCCACCATGGAGCTCCTTGCGATCCGGACGGATCTCAAATCCCTGCAGGAA
>NZ_RZSL01000955.1:0-1525 GCF_003997355.1 Mesorhizobium sp. M1E.F.Ca.ET.041.01.1.1
GCCTCGCGATCGCTGGTGGCCTGCTTTTGCTCGTCGCATCGGCAGCGTCGGGATTGTTGTCGCGAACCATCACCAACCCCATCCGCCGCATCGAGGCGGGCGCCAGACGAGTCGAGGCTGGCGAGCGGGATGTGGTGTTGCCTGAATCGTCGAGCGACGAGCTCGGTCGTTTGGCGCGTGCCTTCAATCGAATGACGACCGCGCTCAAAAGCCGGGAATCCGAGCTGCACGCGCATGCTGCCACCCTGGAGCAGCGTGTCGCGGAAAAGACACGCGAGCTCGACCTGAGGGCAAGCGAGTTGGCCCGGTCGAACATCGAGCTGGAGCGCTTCGCCTATGTCGCCTCGCATGACTTGCAGGAGCCGCTGCGAATGGTGGCAAGTTATACCCAACTGCTTGGCAGACGTTACAAGGGACGGTTGGATGCCGATGCCGACGAGTTCATCCATTTTGCCGTGGACGGCGCTGCGCGGATGCAGGCATTGATCAACGACCTGCTGGTCTACTCACGTGTCAGCACGCAGGGCAGCGCGTTCGAGGCGATCGATTGCAACCTTGTGGTCGAGCGCGCCTTGACGAACCTCAAGGCGGCGCTGATCGAGAGCGGCGCAATCATCCGAAAGTCCGAACTGCCGAAAATCGATGCCGATCGATTCCAGTTGGTCCAACTGTTCCAAAACCTGATCGGCAACGCCATCAAGTTCCGTGGCGAGCGCGTCCCGGAAATTGACATCGCGGCGCGGCGAGACAGCGGGGAATGGTTATTCTCGATCGCGGACAATGGTATCGGGATTGATGCCAAGTACATCGAGCAGCTTTTCGCCGTTTTCAAGCGCTTGCACACACGGGCCGAATATCCGGGGACCGGCATCGGTCTCGCCATTTGCAAGAAAGTCGTCGAACGCCACGGCGGCCGAATTTGGGTCGAATCCGAGGTCAACCATGGCTCGACCTTCTTCTTCACGCTTCCCTGCCGGGATATAGAGGACACTAGCCAAGCACGGAAGTTGGCTCCAACATCTTCGGCACCTCAAATGGATACGGTATGAACATCAACTCGACTGAACGCGCCATCAACATCCTCCTCGTCGAAGACAATCCAGGCGACGCTCGGCTCACGATCGAGGCGTTGCGAGACGCAAAGGTGCGCAATGAACTCAACGTCGCGCAAGACGGAGTCGAGGCCATGTCAATGCTACGGCGGGAAGGGCGCTACGCCGACGCGCCACGTCCTGACCTGATCCTGCTTGATCTCAATCTGCCCCGAATGGACGGCCGCCAGGTTCTCGCCGAAATCAAGGCGGACGAAAACTTGCGGCGTATCCCGGTTGCGGTGCTGACCACTTCGCAGGCCGAGAAAGATATCCTGACCAGCTACAACCTGCATGCCAACTGTTACATCACCAAGCCCGTCGACCTGGATGAATTCGTACGCGTGGTACGGGGCATCGAGAACTTCTGGCTCTCGATTGTGAAGCTACCGCCGGAGTAATGCGAGTTGAGCGAAAGCCCGTTAAACATACTC
>NZ_RZSL01000956.1:0-1519 GCF_003997355.1 Mesorhizobium sp. M1E.F.Ca.ET.041.01.1.1
GTAGCCCATTTCGAACGGCCGCTGGCCGACCAGCGCGGTCACCAGGCCGTCCTTGGCGATCGCCACTTCGTCGCCGATCGTATCGGCCGCGCCGATGACGAACTCGTTCTTGGCGATCTTGTCGGCCATCGGCTTGAACAGGTCGCGATAGGGCTGCGGGGCGCCGAACAGCGGCCAGCCGCCCATGATGCCGAAGGCGTCGAGCTTCGGATTGGCGGCGAGGATGTCGGTCATCGCCTGCACGCCCTTGGCGCCGTCGTCATTGGTGAACACCGGGCAGCCCGCCACCTCGGTCCAGCCGCCTTCGCCGGCTAGCGCCGACAGGCCTTCCTTGCCCGACAGCGCGTCGCGCATGCCCTGCGCGCGGCGCAGGATGTTATCGGCCGCGGGATTGCCTTCGATGGTGCAGATCGTGCCGCCGTTCGGCTTGGCCTTCTTGATGTATTCGCCGATCTTCTTGCCCATCAGATAATTGTCGGTGCCGAGATAGGTCTTGCGAACCGCTGCATCTTCCTTGGCAAGGTCGGCGTCGACCGTCATGATCGGGATCGACGGATTGGCGCTCTTGATCGTCTGCGCGATCAGCGGCGCGTTGGACGGCGAAATGGCCATTGCGACCGTGTCCGGCTTGCTCAGCATATCCTGCACGATCTGGGCTTCGCCGGCCTCGTCCGAGGTCGATGCCGGGCCGGTGTAGAAGCATTCATATTCGGAGCTGGCGTTTTCCTTGTTCCATTTCTCGCAGCCCTGGTGGATGGCTTCGAAAAACGGGTTGTCGAGACCCTTCACGACAATGACGAGCTGTTTCTTGGCCAAAGCCGGCCCGGCGCCCAACGCCATGGCGGCGACGGCGGCGAGCAAAAGTGATTTCCTCATATCAGTCCTCCCTTGAAACCAGACGGACACGACGTGCCCGCCACACCGATCGACCCGGATGCAACGAACACGGCAGTCGCCTCGAATGCTCGTGTCTTAACCCGGGCCGATAAGCATTTGCCGATCCGTTCCAGCTCGAATGAGCGCTGGCGTTGCCGGATCCTGACCGAATCCCTGCCGACCGCTTCCATTGAACAGCGATTTGCGAGGGCAAATTCTTCCTCCGACGCTAGCTAATAACGGCTCGCAGCCAACGTCAATTCCTATTTGTCCTACAAAACCGATTTTTCGACGAGTTTCGAAATTAATCATCCGACAGTTGATTGACGCCCATGCGGGCTTTTGCCTAAATGCACCGATCGCGCCCGCTCGGGAGGAGTTGGAGGCGCTAGGTCCATACGGCGTCGACAGTCATGTCGGAGGATGGCCGCAGGAAGAAAATGGGGAGGCTTAAGGCTGGTGTCGGTTCTCGAACTCGCCAACATCTCGAAGCATTTCGGCGCCATCCAGGCGGTGAACGATGTTTCGTTCACGCTGGAGGCCGGACAGGTCGTCGGTCTGATGGGAGACAACGGCGCCGGCAAGTCGACGTTGGTCAAGATGAACGCCGGCAACTTCCGCCCGAGCCATGGCACCATGCATA
>NZ_RZSL01000957.1:0-1515 GCF_003997355.1 Mesorhizobium sp. M1E.F.Ca.ET.041.01.1.1
GCTGAGGCGCGCGCGGGCGAGGGGCGGCAGCCTGTTGCTGGCCGCTGTCGCCAGTCAGCGCCGGACGGCGGGGCGCTGCCAGCCTTATGTCGCGCTCGACCACGACATCCGTCGGACCGCCGATCAGGATCAGGTGCTCGATATCGTCGCGTCGCACCAGAACAAGCCTGCGATGGCTGTCGACGGCGGTAGCGTCCATGACGGCGAGCCGCGTCTTGCGGTTCCTGCCGCCGGCAACGAAAGTGCCGAATGTCAGGTTGCGGACGACCTTGATGACGAGAAGGACGACGACCAGCAGGATAAGGGCTGCAAACGTCCACAGGATTGCAGCGACATAACCCGGACCCGCCACGCTATCCAGCCACTGCAGCATCGGTGCACCCAATCGCCTTCCTGAGGTGACGCGACACTAGACCGTTGGGACTAGCGACCGCAAGTTCGCATCACTCATCGTGAACAGTTTGAAACATGAATCGGTTGGCCCGGCGTCATTTTTATCTGACATTTGCCGCCAAGGCCTTTTCCGCTACAGGAGAATGTGATTCAACCGGCCCGTTCGCGGGTGTCGGGCACCGGAATCACGAACAGGGGGCACATGGCCAAGGAAACGCGCGGCGATTTCTATCCGGTACCGATCGTCGACCAGAACACGCGTCCGGGCGCCGTCACCAGGCTCATCGTCTTCATCGTCGTTCTGACCGGCGCCGCAATTGTCTTCGGACTGTTCCGCGAGCGTCTGGGCGATCCGTTCCTGCTCGGCATGCTGGGCGTGCTCGCGATGATCGGCGTCGGCTTTCTGTTCGCCACCGCGATCGGCTTTGTGCAGATCGCGCCGCGCTCGACCAGCGACGAACTGTCGAAAGCCTTCGTCGATTCAATGTCTCAAGGTCTGCTGGTCACCGACACCAAGGGTCGGGTCGTCTATGCCAACCGGGCCTATGCCGACATGACAGGCGCCGCATCGGCGACTGATTTGAAGACGGTCGAGGGCCTGCTTTCCGACGTTCCCGAGGCCTCGATGACCATCTATCGGTTGGCCTCCGGACTGCGCGACGGTCAGGCCGGCGACGGTGAATTCCGGCTGGCGCAGTCGATCAAGCCCGGGGCCGAGCCTGGCGCGCGCTGGTACCGCGCCCGCGCCCGCGCTTTCAGCGTGCCGGGCGAGCGGCTGCCGATGCTCGCCTGGCAGATCGCGGACATCTCGCAGGAGCGGGCGGAGCAGGAGCGTTTCTTCCTCGACCTGCAAAAAGCGATAGACCACCTCGACCACGCGCCGGCCGGCTTCTTCTCCGCCGACCAGGAGGGCCGCGTCACCTACATCAACGCGACGCTCGCCGAATGGCTGGGCATCGACCTTGCCAGCTTCACTCCAGGCGCGGTGACGCTGCCGGAAATCGTCGCCGGCGACGGCATGGCGCTCGTCCGCTCGGTCAAGGCTGATCCCGGCACCACGCGCAACGCCGTCATCGACCTCGATCTCACGACAATGAGCGGCCAGGCGCTGCCGGTCCGCTT
>NZ_RZSL01000958.1:0-1512 GCF_003997355.1 Mesorhizobium sp. M1E.F.Ca.ET.041.01.1.1
ACCTCGACATTCTTCTGCGGCAGCGTGATCGGCTGGCCGGAGGCCGTGGTCGTCTTGGACGCAAGCGGGGTTACGACAACCGGTGTTCCGCTGCTGTCCAGGGCGTTGGCGCCAGTCGCGTAAAGGGCGGCCGTCAACAGCAGCGCCGATGCCAGAGTGTTTCGCACGATTTCCTCCCGAAAATGGTCGGCAAGATCGCGCAGGAGCCATCCGTGCGCAAGGACGGCACGTTGGAAACCTGGCATGGGCTTTGGAAAACTTGGCTCCCCGGGCTGAACGAAACGGCGAATTATGAGCTGCCGATCCCCTTCAGATCTGCGCCGACGAGCATTTTTGAGCGGCGCGTACTAGCGGCCGATTTCCGTGATTTTTTGCCGGTGAGATCTGACCGCCTCCAGCAGTTCGCGCTCGTTGGTGTGAGCGTTTCGAAAAATGGCCACAACCATCACCGCCAGAATTTCAGCGCCCAGGCCCAAAGGATCGAGCTCTTCATCCGCGCAGACCTGATTGAACACGCGTTCGCAAACATCCAGATCGAGAGGGCTAAGACAGGTGCGATTGAAACGCCGACGCAGCATTTGAGTGCCTTTCAGGGCCCGCCGTTCGTACTTTGCGGCGGGCCTTTGCTGTGGCCTAAGCGATAATAACGCTCATAGTAGCGGGGCAAAGATTACTCTGCGCCTCGTGATTGCGTTGTCAATAACCCCAAAATCTGCGCACACTCGCGGGATCTATATTGTCCGGAGGTCATCAGTTGATAATAATCTTGCCGCTTGTTTTCCGGTATGCAAAAGCCGCGGCGAAAGTCCGCCGCCTCTTTTGGTGTTCTGGTGCAACCGAGCTTGCTGGCGCTGACTTTCAAGCTCGCCAGCGAGCATCCGAGCTTCGCTGCAATATCTTTCAATGGCTCGTTGTTAACGTATCCATCAAGAATTATCTTGCGGCGAGCTTCTCCTTTGAGCTTTTCGTTCATTTCGTGGTCTCCTCAACATCGCTTTCACGATGCTGGAATCTATACGCACCAGTTTGAAGAGTGTCGTTATCTTCGCATCCAGAAACTTATCTCGGGATGCATTTCTCGCTGTAATCCAGCGTGATCGCCGATGCGGTCGACAGGCTTGCCAGATGCCCGGGATACACCACATGATTGCGAGGGCATGGGCATACCGGAATCGGATATGGCACCACGCGCGATAGACGCTAAGAGGCAAGACGAAGCGCATGCTGGGCAAGCGCCGGAGCGTGAGCGACGCCGTTGGCCACGCGACGTTCAACCTGACAACGAGGCCGCCCCGCCACTCGCGCCGGTGCTGGAGCCGTTGTCCTTCTCAACGCTCAAACTGGCACCAGAGGATCAATTCACCGCTTGGCAAGCGCATGTGGCGCCGCTTGTCGAGGTCAAGTTGCCGGATAACAAATCGCGGGACGACGGCTTTCCTGCCGACCACACGGCTTGGAATCTTGGTGGCATGCTGATCGTTGAGCAGCGCGCGCCGGCGCACAGCTATATGC
>NZ_RZSL01000959.1:0-1512 GCF_003997355.1 Mesorhizobium sp. M1E.F.Ca.ET.041.01.1.1
ACATAAGCCCAGGTCAGAGCGGTAATCACCGCGGCACCGAAGCGCGGGCGCTAGACCCTTCGCTTCGCTGATCGACTGTTGGATGGTTTTGCTGCGGGCTTGCGGCCGAGTCCGGACGCCTTCGCCAGCGTCGACCGCTGAGCAGCATAGTTCGGCGCCACCATCGGATAGTCCGACTTCAATCCCCACTTCTCCCGGTACTCATCGGGCGTCAGACCGTAGTGCACGTCGAGATGGCGCTTTAGCGATTTGAACTTCTTCCCGTCCTCGAGGCAGATGATGTAATCGGGGAACACCGAACGCTTCGGATTGACCGCTGGTGCCAGCTTCGGTTGTACGGCTGCGATTGGGTGCTCGATTCCTGACAGCGACGCGTGAATAGAGGCGATAAGTTCAGGCAATCCGGACACGGGGAGGGGGTTGTTGCCCACATACGCAGAGACAATGTCGGCGGTCAGGCCGATTAGATCGACGTTTTGGACCTCGCTTTGTTCGTTCAAGATATTGTACTCCTAGTATCGGAATCTAAAGCCCACCCTCGCAATTCGCTCTGTACTGCAAGTTTGGTGGCTCGCCAACGCTTCTGTTCGCTGAGTGGCCCACGAATCCTGTTAGGCGGAGGCGCAGTCCGCGCCTCTGCCCATTCAAAAGAACTCCGAACAGACACTATGCAGCTACTCGAAGATGAAGCCGCTTCGGCGCCGCATAGAGCGCACTATTGAGGCGCTGCTGACTATCCTCGATGAGGCCGACGGCGAGCCGGATCTGGAAGCAACAGCCGACGATGAGCCGTATCTTGCCGGTTGGAGCGGCACCAACGAAGACCTGGAGGAAGAGAACGAGCACGGCGGCGACATCCTCGATGAGCCGCACGACGGAGACGAGCGCGAACTTTATGGCGCCGAATTCGGCGCCCTTGGATACCTCGAAGGCGGGCAGAGTCTCTAAAAACCAATTGCCCTTCGGACACTTGAAAGCCCGCTGTCTCACGGTGGCGGGCTTTTCATAGCGGGGCCGTCTTTGCGTCTAGGGCAAATAGATGAGCCCTCGTCATTCCAATCGATGATGAAGCCCATCATCGCCCGATGTTAGCTAGGCGCAACAATTTCGGATTGTGCAGGGTGAGGGCGTTTCCGTGAAACCCGTTATCTTTGGCATAGCAATGGTATTGGCCGCCACTGGAGCAGCTGTTGCGAAAGAGAAGAAAAAGATGGCCACCGCTCAGGCTGCAACCTCGTGTTCTGCAGCGCGTATGAAGGCTGGCAGCAAGCCCACCCCGAAACTGGATTGCAAATCGACTGGCACCGTTGTTGCGCAACCGCCAAATGGGGCCGCAAATTTCCTGGACCATCCGCACTTAGGATACGGCACTAATCCGTGGATCCGAACTGGCTATTGACGGCGACGGCATCGGCTGCCGGGCCTTTTGTATGTCGCGTTTAAGCGGGCTCAGCTACATTTTCCGGACAGGACCGCGCTGTTTAGCGGGCGGCTGTTTCGTCACTTTCGGAT
>NZ_RZSL01000095.1:0-15647 GCF_003997355.1 Mesorhizobium sp. M1E.F.Ca.ET.041.01.1.1
GATCCGCATGAGGTGGCCGCCGAGATCGGCGCCGTGCTCAGAACCACGGTCGAGCAGTTGTCGCTGCTGCTCAAGGCACGCGCGGCGGCCAAGGTACTGGCCAAGAGCGCGAACCGCACGATGATCGGCGCCGAAAACAACAACCCGCTGAAATTCGTTCCCGGCACCGACGACATACTGGAGATCATGTTCGCCAAACGCCGCGCCGGCTATCTCGACGCCACGCACAGCGTCGAGGACGCTTTCCGGGACCTCAAGACCCACGAATTCGCCACCTACGCCGCCATGCAGGCCGCGCTCTCCAGGCTGCTCGACGACCTGTCGCCCGAGGCGATCGCCAGGAAACTGCCGCCGGCCTCCTTTTCATCCAAGAAAAGCCAGGCATGGGACGCCCTGGTCGCCACCTGGCGAACGATGGAAGAGAAGCACGAAAACGGCATGCTCGACGTCTTCCTGGCCTATTTCAGCGAAGCCTACGCCAAGGCCGGCAAGCAGAAGTAGCTGGCCGGTCCGTGAAGCCGGGCCCGGCGCTATGTGACGGGTCTCACAGAAGAAACCGCTGCTTCGAGCATCCTGCCTTCCGATTTCAATAGGCTGCCCGATTTCAATCAGCTGCCTGTGCGATTAGGATAACGCACGGAAGCTTGCCTGGCGGGCAAAGCGGCGTGACTTGGGGCGTGTGCAGCAATGTCATGTTTCGGCGAGATGAGCCTTTCCATCCGGCCCGCCGCCAAATCTCGGTATAAAAAGGGCTCAGCCGGCCTCTTTCCTCGACCTGTTCGCTGCACCCCGACGGTGGACCGCCGATGAGCTCGAAGGACGATCCCTCCGTGCCGGCGGACAAGACGGTCATCCGTGCGCCGCGGCCAAGGCAACGGTCGCCCGCGGTTCCCGAGAACCCGGGCGGCGTTAGGCAAGCTCCGACACCTCCCCGGGAATCGACAGTATTCGATCCCGGCGTCGGCCGGCGAATGCCGACCGGCTGGTCGTCCGGAACCGTGATCCATCAAGGCGCCGCTCCCGATGCGGCGGCGCCTGCGGCATCCGTGCCGGCGCTGCAACAGGAGATGCTGCTCGACGCCACGGACGGCGTGAAATACACCACGGCCAATCCAATTCTCGCCGCGGCGGCGCCCCTGCTGATGCTGTTCGGCCAGTTGCGGCTGATGCCGGTCGAAAGGCAGGCGCCTTCCTTGGCGGAGCATATCGCCGAGGCGATCGGGACGTTCGACCGGGAGATGGCGAGAGCCGGCATTGCCGAGGAGGATAGCAGAATCGCGAAATTCGCCCTTTGCGAGACCGCCGACGATCTCGTCGGCAACCTGCCCTGGCCAAAGGACGACGCCTGGGGCCCGCACAGTCTCGTATTGCAGTTCTTCCATACGAAGCCCACCGGTGCCGGTTTCTACGAGGCGCTGAACAAGATCCTGGGCAGCCCGGAGGGGCATCACGACCTGCTCGAGTTGATGCATGCCTGCCTGTCGCTCGGGTTCGAAGGCCAGTATCGCGGGCGGACCGGCCAACGGGACACACTCGAACGCGTCCGGCGCGACGTCTACGACACGATCCGCTACTTCAGGCCGGGTGAAGGCGACGACATCTCGCCCCACTGGCAAGGCATGGCGGCGACGATGCCAAAGCCAAGGGCGCGGCTGCCGCTGTGGGCCATCGCGGCCGCCGCCGCGACGCTGGTGACGGCGGCGTTCTTCGCATTGCGCGTCCTCATCACCGATGAAGGCGACGTCACCGCCGGCGAATTGCTGGCGCTCACTCCTTCGACACCGGTCACCATCGAGCGCGCCAGCGTCGCGCCAATCGCCAAACCCGCGGAGGCCGCACCGCCGCCGCCTGCTGTTCCCGACACCACCCAGATCGACCGCATCCGCGCAGCTTTAGCCAAGGAGATCGCCGTCGGCGGACTGACGGTCGGCACGAAGGGCGATTTCATCGTCGTGGAGGTCAACAACCAGCTTTTGTTCGCGTCCGGCCAAGCCGAGCTGAAGGACCAGTTTCAGCCCATCGCGGCCGACATTGCCACGGCCCTCGATGCCGAGCCCGGGCCGATCCGGATCGTCGGTCACACCGACAATGTGAAGCCGAAGAAGTCGAGCCAGTTCAAGTCCAACTTCGATCTTTCCGTCGCCCGCGCCAAGGCCGTCCAGACGATGATGGCGAAAGAGCTCAAGGATCCGTCACGGATAGCGGTCGACGGCAAGGGCGAGGACGAACCGATCGCCGACAATGCGACGCCGGACGGCCGCGCGAAAAACCGCCGCGTCGACGTGATGATCCCGAAGGAGGAGACGCTGTGAGCGGGCGCGGCGGGGAGCGGCATTGATGCGCTGGGTGCTCAGGATATTCAGCCTGCTGGCGCTCGCCGGTTTCTCGGCGGCGGTCTGGTATGCCGGGCCGCTCATCCGCTTCGCCGATACAAGGCCCCTCGAGCCTGTCTGGCTCAGGGCGACGATCATTGGCGTGACGGTTGCTGTGCTCGCATTGTTCTACGGCATTCGCCTGTGGCAAGGGCGCAAGGCGCAAAAGGCGCTCGAAACAGCCATCGTGCACAGCGACGACCGGAACGACGATGGACAGGTGCTCGAGGCGCGCATGAGCGAGGCCATCGCGACGCTGAAGCAGTCGAGCGGCAAGCGCACCTTCCTCTATGAGATCCCCTGGTACATCATCATCGGCCCGCCGGGAGCCGGCAAGACGACGGCGCTGGTCAATTCGGGGTTGAAGTTCCCGCTGGCCGGTTCCGGCAGCGCCCAGCCGGTGGCCGGCGTCGGCGGCACGCGGTCCTGCGACTGGTGGTTTACCGACGATGCCTTGCTGATCGATACCGCCGGCCGTTATACGACGCAGGAGTCTGACGCCAAGCGCGACAAGGCAAGCTGGCTCGCCTTCCTGGGACTTTTGAAGAAATACCGCACAAGCCAGCCGATCAACGGCGTGATCCTCGCCATCAGCCTTGCCGATCTCGTCGGCCTCGACGACCAGCAGCTCGACGCGCATGTCACCGAGATAAGGAGCCGCCTGCGCGAGTTGCACGAGACACTGAAGATCCAGTTCCCGGTCTACCTGCTCTTCACCAAGGCGGACCTCGTCGCCGGCTTCATGGACTATTTCGGCGATTTCGATGAAGCCCGTCGGCAGAAAGTGTGGGGCGCGACCTTCCAGACCACCGACCGCAACAAGAACATGACCGGCGAGGCCCCGGCCGAATTCGACGCGCTGGCCAGTCAACTGGCGGGCGGGATCGCCGACCGCCTGCAGGATGAGACCGACCCGGTGGCGCGCATCGCGATCTTCGGCTTTCCGGCGCAGTTCGGGGCACTGAGAGCCCGCGTCGTGCGTTTCGTCAGCAGCTTGTTCGATCCGTCCCGCAGCCAGGTCAATGTCAGCCTGCGCGGGCTTTATTTCTCCTCGGGCACGCAGGAAGGAACGCCCATCGATCAGGTGCTGGGCGCGATCGGCCGCAGTTTCGGCAGCACGTCCCAAGCGCATCTTTCCGGGACCGGCAAGAGCTTCTTCCTGCACGATCTGCTGGCGAAAGTGATCTTTCCGGAGGCAGGCTGGGTCTCCTTCGACAGGGCTGCGGAGCGGCGCGCCAGGGTTGCCAGATTTGGCGGCCTCGCCGTGATCGCGCTGGCGGCTTTGGCGGCGCTCGGTGTGCTTGGTTTCAGCTTCACCGCCAACCGGTCGCTGATCGACTCCACCAGGCAGGCGATGGCGCAATACCGCCAGAGCGCGGATTCCTTGCTCAAGAGCACGACCGTGACCGATGTCGATCTGGAGAACGTCATCGGCCCGCTCGACCAGTTGCGCAACCTCCCGGCCGGATTCGAGACCGCCGCCCAAACGAAGCCGGTCGAGGAGAGTTTCGGGCTCAGCCAGCGAGGGAGACTTCTGTCGGCGTCCAAAACAGCCTACCGGCAGGCGCTGGAGCGAAGCTTCCGCTCCCGGCTCCTGGTTCAGGCGGAGCGGACGATTCAAGCCAAGATGGCCGATCCGATCGCGCTCTACGAGCCGCTGAAGATCTATCTGATGCTGGGCGGCAAGGCGCCTAAGGTCGACGACGAGCTGATCGTCTCCTGGATGAAGCAGGACTGGGAGGAGAACCGCTATCCAGGCGAGAACAACCGCGAGGGCCGCGCGCAGCTCGAAAAGCATCTGCGCGCCATGCTCACGCTCGACGACGCCTATGACCCGGTCTTCGAGCTCAACCAGCCGCTGGTCGAGGCGGCGCAGCGCTCGCTCGGACGCATGAGCCTCGCCGACCGCGCTTCGGCGCTGATCAAGTCGGCGGTCTACGCGGCGAGGCTCGAGGACTTTTCCCTTGCCGCGAAAGCCGGCCCGGAATCGCAGCTTCTGTTCGAACGCATGGATGGCAGCGAGCTCTCCGACCTTGACGTTCCCGGCCTCTACACCCGGGCCGGCTTCAACCGCTTCTACCTGCCGCAGCTCTCGCGCATCGCGCAGATGCTGGTCGATGACCAATGGGTTCTCGGCGGCGGCGGCGAGCAGGGCGGCATCGACCAGGACCTGCCCAAGCTCGGCCCCGAACTCATCGATCGCTACGGCAAGGAATTCGCTTCCGCCTGGAACGGCGCGCTCGACCAGTTGAAATTCAAGGCGATGCTGAAGGACAAGCCGCAATACATCGCGCTCTCCGCCGCCGCCTCGCCGGACTCGCCGCTGGACCGGCTGTTCACGGCGATCGCCGATGAAACAGCGTTGACGAAGGACAACGCCGCCTCCGAGGACAACGCCGGCACGGCTCAGCAGGATCCGGCCGGCATGGCCAAGGGCCTGGCCCGCATCGGTCTGCAGATCGCCGGCGGCAAGTCGCAGAGCCGCGCCGGCACAAGCTCGTCCGCCACGCAGAACGCCGGCGCCACCGTGGAAGCGCAGTTCAGGCCCTTCCAGGCGCTGGTGAGCGGTTCCGCCGGACGTCGCCCGCTCGATGCGCTGACGCAGAATTTCCACGATATCTACCAGGGCGTGAAGCTTGCCGCGGACGTCCCTGCGCAGACGGAGCGGGTCAACGCGAACCTGAAGCTGCAGATCTCGACGCTGCGCGCCAATGTCTCGCGCCTGCCGAAGCAACTCGCGCGCATGGTCAATGCGGCCGCGGACGAGTTCGAGGGCAATGTCGCGGAGACCTCGGTGGCCAACCTCAACCAGACGCTCGACGAGACGGTCACACGCCCCTGCGAGGAGGCGGTCAATGGCCACTATCCCTTTGCGAGCGACAGCACGGAGGAAATCTCTATCGCCGATTTCGCCAAGCTGTTCGCGCCAGGCGGCCTGATGGACCGGTTCTTCGCGCAGAACCTTGCGCCGTTGATCGACATGACGGGCCAGGACTGGACCTGGAAGCAGGATGCCCGCGCCGGCCGCGACCTCGCCAAGTCGACCTTGAAGGCGTTCCAGTCGGCGGCGGAGATCCGCAGCGCCTTCTTTCCTTCCGGCGGTTCGGCGCCGTCGATCTCGATCACCGTGACGCCTGTCTCGGTGAACAGCGAGGTCGACAGCGCGGTGCTCAATATCGACGGGCAGACCGTCGAGAGCGCCCAGGCGGGCAACGCGCCGAGCACGGTGACATGGCCGAACGGCGCGGCTTCCGCGTCCGCGAGCCTCAGCCTGGCACCCGAAATGCCGGGCCGCGAGTCCGCCCTCAAGTTCGAGGGACCATGGGCATTGAAGCGCCTGCTGGACAAGGCGACCGTCACCGGCGATGGCGGCGACACCGAAGCGCGCTTCGTGATCGGCGGGCGCGACGTGGCCTACAAGATGGAGATCGGGTCGGGGGCCAATCCCTTCCAGCTTCCGGCCTTGTCGGCCTTCAGCTGCCCGAAGGCGTTTTGAGATGGCGCTGTCATGGTTGCCCAGATCGCTCCCGACCCGGGCTGGCTCCAGCCTTCATTTCGGTACTCTAATGTACGCGCTTGTGGCAGAGTGGCCTGGGCACGCGGCCCACGGTTCGTCGCAGAGGACGCTCGCGAAGCGCTTGGTGACAAATTGAGCACTGTCGCCCTTCCCATCGAGAGCTTCGCCGTAAGCCACAAGGGTTGCGTGCGCGACCACAATGAGGACAATTATCTCGTCGAGCCGCGAACCGGGCTTTGGGTGGTGGCCGACGGAATGGGTGGCCATGAGGCCGGAGAAGTCGCGTCGGCCAGCATCGTCGACCATCTGGCGACGATCGGCATCGCGAGCTCTGCGCCGGACCTTCGCGCGCGCTTCGAGGACCGGCTGAGCCGCGCCAATGCCGAGATCCGCGGCATTGCGCGATCGCGCGGCATCACCATCGGCTCGACATTCGCCGCCCTTCTGGCGATGGACGGGCGGTTCGCGGGCCTGTGGGCCGGCGACAGCCGGATCTATCTGGTCCGCGACGGCACGATCTCGCAGATTTCGCGGGACCATACCGAAGTCCAGGAGCTTCTCGACCGCGGCATGATCAGCGCCGAAGAAGCGCTCACCTGGCCGCGCCGCAACGTGATCACGCATGCCGTCGGAGTGAGCGATGAGCTCGAGATCGATTTCCAGCAAGGCGAGCTGATGCCCGGCGATGTTTTCGTCCTGAACACCGACGGGCTCACCGCGCATGTCGCCGACGCCGAAATCGAGGCGGCGGTCAACTCCGCGCCACCGCAGGCGGCATGCGAGAAGCTGCTGGAAACGGTGCTTCAGCGTGGTGGAACGGACAACGTCACCATCGTGCTGGTGAGGATCGGCGGTGGGCGCAACGGACCGCTCCAATCGGATCGGCCCGGAACGGGAACCGAGTGAAATGAGTGACGACGACAAGACGCGGATTTCGCCGAACCTCGCCTATGCGGGCGTCGGCACGCAGCTTAGCGGTATTTACGAACTCGACGAGCGAATCGCGTCCGGCGGCATGGGGGAGGTCTATCGCGGCCACAACATCCAGACCGGCGATCATGTCGCGATCAAGATCGTGCTGCCCGAATTCGCCCGCGACCAGACGATCCTGTCCTTGTTCCGCAAGGAGGCGTCGATCCTCAACCACCTGTCGCACGACGCGGTCGTGCGATATCACGTCTTCACCATCGATCCGGGGATCGGCCGCCCCTACCTGGCGATGGAATTCGTGGACGGCCAGTCGCTGTTCGACGTCATGCGGCGCGGCCCGATGCCGACGCCGGATGTGCGCAGGCTCTGCCACCGCCTCGCCTCGGGCCTGAGCGCGGTGCATCAGGCCGGCGCGGTCCACCGCGATCTCTCTCCCGACAACATCATCCTGCCCGGCGGCCGGGTCGAGCGCGCCAAGATCATCGACTTCGGCATAGCGCGCTCGGCGAATGTCGGCGGCGAGACGCTGATCGGCGGAAAGTTCGCCGGCAAATACAACTACGTCTCGCCCGAACAGCTCGGCCTCTTCGGCGGCGAGGTCAGCGAGCAGTCGGATATCTACAGTCTCGGACTGGTGCTGGCCGCCGCGCTGCGCGGAAAGCCGCTCGACATGAGCGGCTCGCAGTTCGAGGTCGTCGAAAAGCGCCGGACCGTGCCGGATCTGTCGGATATCGACCCCGATTTCCGCGCGCTCATCGAAGCGATGCTGCAGCCGGATCCTCAAGACCGGCCTGCCAGCATGGCCGAGATCGCCAGGGCAACGCGCGACGAGGATCTCGACGCGACGTTGCCGCCGCCTGCAGCCTTTGGTCCGCGCGAGCGATCGGGCCTGCCGCGCGCCGGATGGACCGCGGCGCCGGACGCCGGGTTCCAGGCTTCGGCCGTTCCCGGCGAACAACGCTTCGTTCCGCATGTGCGGCCGGCGCATCTGTCGGAGCCACGACCTTCGCCGGCGGTGGCTCCGCCGAGGGCCGCCACGGCTGCAGTGCAGAAAAAGGCTGGGAGGACTCCGGCCATCGCCATAGGCGCGGTGGCGGCGTTGGCTATCGTGGCGAGCGCCGGGCTCTATTTCAGCGGCGTCATGTCGCCTCAGCCGCCGGCGACCGAAAAGCTCACGCCTCTCGCGCCGAAGCCGGCGCCAAAGCCTGTTGCGGATGCTTCGAAGCCTAAGCCGCCGGTGCCAGCCGAGGCGCAGCCGGAAGCAACGAAACCTGACAGCTCTGCCACCATCGAGCCGGCGAAGCCTGTCGCTCCCGCCCTGCCGCAACCGGAAGACAAAACCGTCCAACAACAGGCGGATGCAGCGGCCGACCAGAAACCGGCACAATCTGCCGAAACTCCCGTGCCGACCCCTGGCCCCGAGGCGCCACCGGCAGCGGAGGTCCAAGAGCCCGCTCAAAAGACGTCGCCTGCGCTGCCGGAGAACCCGGCCAACAACAATCAGGCGCAAGCCCCGCAGCCCGCGGAGGCCAAACCGGCACAGCCGCCAACCGAGAAATTGCCGACGCCCGCTCCCGCGCCCAAGGCAGCGGAAAATCAGAAGCCGGCGCCGCCAGCCGGCGAGCCGCCAACGGCCAAGGCGTCGGGACCGAGCCAGGCGGAAGGGGAAAACACCGCGGCACAGGAAGCAAAGCCGCCGGCGACAAAGCCCAGCGCTTCGGACCTCATAGACGCGCTGTCCAAGCTGCCCAAGCCGAAGGCTCCCTCGCCTGCGGAAAACCAGGCACAGGCGCCGCCTGCCGGCCAGCCGAAGGTGCCCGAAGCGGTCAGCCAACCGGAAACACCGGGCGCATCGGCACAACCGGCACCATTGCCGCAGCCTGGCACCAAGGAACCTCAGAATACGGACGTCGCCATCAACCTGCCCAAACCGGGAATTCCGCCGACGGCATCGGCGCAGCGCGCCTCCTGGGTGCGCGACTTCAGCGGCGGTGATTGTTTCTACGCGAGCCTGACATCGGCAACGGACAGCGCCGCGGCGATCGAGGGTTTTGGAACCGCGGTGCAGCCTTTCGAGCAGATGCTCAACGATTTCCAGTCGAAGTTCCATCTCGAGCCGGACATAAGCGTTCGCCTCATCGACCAGCCGCAATGCGAGGTGACCAGGTTCCTGCGTTTCCTCGACCGGAGCGGGGCGGAAAAGCCGCAGCTCGTTCTCGACCGGATGTCCGTGCCGGACGGCTCGCCGATCAGCGGCACGCTGGCGACTCGGGGCGGGCTGATCTCCAACGTGATGCTGATCGACCACAAGGGCATCGCGTTCAACCTCGACGACCGCATGGTGGCGCAACCGGGCAAGGCGACGTTCAACATCCCGATCGGCCTCGGCGCCGCCGACAAGGCGGCCGGCAAGGCCGTGCCGCAGATCATGCTGGCGATCACCGGCCCACGGGACATCCAGGCCGCTATGTTCTCGAGGCCGACGCCGGCTTCGGAGCTGTTGCCAAAGATCCTCGAGGAGATAGGGACCGACGGCGCGCAGTTCTCCGCCACCGCCAAATATTTCCGGCTTGGCGGATAGGCATGGACGCCGATGGAACTCCGCCGCCCGCATTCATTGTTCCAGCCACCGCTACGCAGGAACCGTGGTTGGCTCACTCTGCGTGACCGCATATGGCTAGCCGCGCTTGTCGGCGCGGCGCTCTCGATCTTTGCGACCAGCAGGGCGCATGCGGAATTCACCGTCTGCAACCAGACGCTCGATGTCGTCAACCTCGCCGTCGGGCAGAAGGTCGATGATGCCGACCAGACGGACGGCTGGTGGACGATCGGCGCCAACCAGTGCGTCAACGTCATCCGCGAGGAACTGGCCAACCGCTACATCTACATCTACGCGACGGACGTCTTCGGCCATGCGATCCTCAACGGATCAATCGAGATGTGCATCGACCGGCGCCGCTTTTCGATACGCGGCATCGACGAATGCTGGCAGCGCGGCCATATCGCCGCGCGCTTCGTCGAGGTCGATACGCAGGAGCAGGTGCGCTGGACGTATTTCCTGACCGGAAACAGCCCGTGACGCACAGCATCGACACCAGCTTCAAATTGAAGAAGCAGGCGCGCCTGGCCGAGCGCCGGCGCACGCTCTGGCGCTGGGTTCTTTCCGGTGTCGCGGCGCTCGTCGTCGCTTCAGCAGCGACGGGCTTCTACCTTACCAAGAACTACTGGTCGTTCGGCGACGAGGACGAGGAACTGCATCCTGTCGAGGGCATGGTGGACGTCCCGCCCGACGCCTTGGTCTATGTGCCGGCCATCATCGACCTCGCCGGAGACCCGATGTGGATCACGCTGGCGCCCGACGCGGAAACCGCGACCAAGGGCCAAACGGTCGCGCGCCCGGCCGATCTCGACAGTTCCGGAGCCTCGCCGCAGATCGAAATCCTCTCCGACGTGATGCTGAGCGCTAGCGAAAAATTCATGACGACGATTCCGTCGACGCAGGAGGATTTCGCCTTTTTCCAGGCGCAGCGGCAGACCGCTCCGAAATCTCCGGCGACGGCACCTGACGATCAGCAAGCCGCCCCGCCCGCTCCGGCCGCAGCGGACGACCAGCAAGGCGATCTGGAGAACGACCTTCAGCCGGCGCCTGACGAGAGCGAGGCCCCTGCCGGTTCGCCGCCCAAGGCGGATGCCGACGACCCGGAGGCCGGCTGGGGAGAGACCATCGACCAGGGCGAGGCCGCCCTTCCCGCCTTCAAGAAGACCGCGATCGAGAACAACACGACGGTTGCGACCGTCACCAGCGAGTACCAGCGCTTCGAGGCGACCGGAGACACGTTCGTGAAGATCCTCAACGACCGCAGCCTCGACAGTGTCGTCGCCGACGCGCATTTCTCCGCCGACGACGCCAAGCTCGCGGGCGAAGCGCTGAAGGCGCTGTTCAACCGCGACAGCCTAGAGGCGGGCTATGTCGTCGCGATGCGCGGATTCAGGCCAAGCCGCGAGACGACGACCATGTCGCTCATGCAGGTCTCGATCTATGCCAGGAACGTCTATGTCGGCACGCTGACGCGCAATGCCGCGGGAGCCTTCGTGTCGGGCGTCGACCCGTGGGTGCGCGAGGACCTGTTCAACTATTCAGGCACGTCCGACGAAGGCGGGCTCAAGCGGCAGTACCGCCTGCTCGATGCGATCTATTCGACGGCCGCGCGCAACAAGGTTCCGACCAGCGTCATCGGCGAAGCGATCATGTATCTGTCGCGAGGACAGGATCTCGACGCCTTCGCCAGCGAGGACCAGCAGCTGGTGCTGATCTACTCGCAGACGCCGCGCGGCCAGGGCGAGATCTCCGGGCGGGTCCTCTATGTCGGCGTTCAAGGCACAGAGAAGAGCCTCGACTGTTTCGTCTTCCAGCAGAGCGACGGGCAGTATGCGTGCGTCACGGGCAATGACGAGGTTCGTTCGCTGACCGTCACCAACGGCATGGTCACGCCGGTCAATGGGGTGATGACCTCGACCTTCGGCCCGCGCAAGCACCCGATCCTCGGCACCGTTCGTATCCACAAAGGCGTCGACTGGGCTGCTCCGGTCGGCACGCCGATCATGGCCGCCTTCGACGGCGAGATCTCCTTCCAGGGCGACGGCGGCGGCTATGGCAATCTGGTGAAGATCACCCATGCCAACGGGCGCGAGACGCGCTACGCGCATATGCAGAAATTCGCCATCGCGAGCGGCGTCGGCACCAAGGTGAAGGCCGGCGACGTCATCGGCTATATCGGCACCACGGGGCTTTCGACCGGCCCGCATCTTCATTTCGAGCTCTACCAGAGCGGCGAGGCGATCGATCCGCTGGGGACGGTCACCACGGTTGCCGCCTATGCGTCCGGTGGTTCCGGCGATACCGCCGTCGAGACGCTGACCGACCGCATCGTCCATGTCGAAAGCGGCGGCAGCGCGCGCGCCAAGAACCCGCTGTCCTCGGCGACCGGCGCCGGACAGTTCATCACCAAGACCTGGATCCGGATGATGAACACCTATCGCCCCGACCTTGCCCGCTCGCTGTCGACTGCGGACCTGCTCGCGCTTCGCTACGACGCCACGCTGTCGCGCGAGATGGTGCGCAACCTGGCGCGAGAAGGCGAAGCCTATCTTCGCGCCCGCGGCCACCAGATTACCGCCGGGCGCCTCTATCTCTGCCATTTCCTGGGCATGGAAGGCGCGGCACAGGTGCTGGCGGCGCCGGGCTCTGCGCAATTGAACGCGGTCCTCGGAGCGGCCGTCATCCAGGCCAACCCGTTCCTCACCGGCAAGACCGCCAGCTACGTCGTCGACTGGGCTGAACGCAAGATGGGTCAGAAGGTGACCCGCGTGGCGTCCGATCAAGGCCAGCAGACGACCACGACCCAAATCCGGCAGACATCGCCGGAGTTCGAAAAATACAAGCAGGCAATAACGGCGCTGATCGGTTCGATTCAAAATACGCTTGAACCTGGTTAACCCCGGCTTTCGAACCAGGAGAGGCCGCGGCCAACCGCCGGGCAGATTGGTTTTCGATGCCGCCAATGATAAATTAGCCACTGGTTGCAAACTTTTTTGTGAACCAAAACTGTGGCCGGGATCACATACGCTCAAGAGCCATTTTTGGCAGAAGCGACTTTGTCGCCAGCGGAATTCAGCATGTGCAGACATCGATAGCGCCCCTGAGGGGCGGAGGGCTGATCCATGAAACCGTTTGCCGTCCTTGTGAGTGCATTTATCCTGTTTTTCCTCGCCGCGTTCGGCGCCCAGGCCGCCGCGCACGACGCCAAGCGCGTCGCGCTGGTCATCGGCAACAGCAAATATGTCAATGCCGTGCCTTTGCCGAATCCCGCCAACGACGCGCAGCTCATCGCCTCGACGCTGCGCAATGCCGGCTTCGACGTGATCGAAGGCGTCGACCAGGACAATCAAGGCATGCACAGCCTGATCAGCCGGTTCACCGAGGAATCCTACAATGCCGACCTCGCCGTCATCTTCTATGCTGGCCACGGCATGCAGGTCGACGGGAAGAACTACCTGATCCCGGTCGATGCCGAATTGACGTCGCCGGCCTACCTCAAGACCCGCACGGTGCAGATCGACGAGTTCATGGCGGCGTTGCCGCCCGACCCGGCCGTCGGCGTCATCATCCTCGACGCCTGCCGCGACAATCCGCTGGCAAGAACGCTGGCTGCCTCATTGCCGAAGAGCCGCTCGCTCGGCGCCGGCCTTGCGCCGGTCGAAGCGAAGGCCGACGGCGTCGGCACGGGCGGCGTGCTCATCGCCTACGCGACAGATCCCGGCGCGATCGCCTTCGACGGCAACGGCGTCGACAGCCCTTATTCGCTGGCTCTGGCCAAGCACCTGACCGAACCCGGCGTGGAGATCCAGAGCGCCTTGACGCGTGTGCGCGGCGAGGTGACGGAAGCCACGCAAGGCCGGCAGCGGCCCTGGCACAATGCATCGCTGGGGCGCGAGGTTTTCCTCGGCAAGCAGGCGGTAGAGGCCGCGCCTGTCGCGGCACCCGTCGCCGACGCAGCCAAGACGACGGCGGCGCCTGCGCCCGCTCCGGTGGCCAGCGAACCGCCTTCCTGGGAAGTCGAGCAGCGCCTCTGGGACGAGGCTTCGAAGAAGAATGCCATCCCGTTCTACGAAGCCTATCTTGAACAATTTCCGAACGGGCGCTTCGCCACGGTGGCCAAGCTCAACATCGATCAGCTGAAGGACCCGAAGGCGGGCAGCAAGCAGGTCGCGGCCCTCGATACGAATGAGGCCAATGCCGGCTCGGCCGTGCGCACCTCCGTCGGCATCACCGACGAGATGAAGCAGACACCAGGCACCGAGCAGACGGAAGGCGCAATCGGGCTCGACCGGAACGGCCGCATCGACCTGCAGCTTCGTATCGAAGCCCTTGGCAACGAACTCGGCCAGGTCGACGGCAATATCGGTCCGAAGACGCGCCAGGCGATCGGCGTCTGGCAGGGCAAGAACGGTCTGCCGCAGACCACCTATCTGACACGCGCGCAACTGGCGTTCCTGACGATCCAGACCGACCCGATGATGGATGCTATACGCGCCAAGAATGCCGCCGATCAGGCGCGCATCACGCCGCCGAAGAAGCCGGTGGTGCAGAAGACCCGCACGCTGAAGCCAGTGGCCGAGAAGCCGCGCAGGAAACAGCAGCTTGTCCAGCGGAGGCGCAACAGCGACACCGTTGTTCGTGAGGATGGCCCGCCCCCGAACGACAACAACGACTTCCTGACCAAGGCGCTGATCTTCGGCACCGGTGTCGCGGTGGGCGGCGTGCTCAACAAGCCCTGATGAAAACGGGAGCCCCGCCTGTCGTGGCTGGGCTCCCGTCGATCGCAGTGTACCGAGCGGTGACTTGTGCCGGCGCCTCTATTCCGTCCTGATCCGCATCTCCACCCGGCGGTTGACCGGATCGTAAGGGTTGGCGACGCGCGGGTGCGATTTACCCACGCCGATCGCTTCGAGCCGGGTAGCCTGAACCCCGTTCGCCGTCAGGAAAGCGGCCACCGATTGCGCCCTTCTTTGCGACAGGTCCTGATTGTAGCGATCCGAGCCGGAAGCATCGGTGTGGCCTTCGACGACGAAGCTGAACGTGCTCAGCCGGTTGTCCCTCAGTGCCTTGGCGAACTCGTCGAGTTCGGTGCGCGCGGTCTGGTCGAGCTGGGCGGAATCCAGGGCGAAATTGATCATCATGTCGAGCCCGGTCTTGTTGGGAGCCGCGCTCTTTTCGTTCTTGCTCTTGCACTCCTCCTCGGTGCCGACGCAAATCCCGCGCGACGCGCCGAGTTTGCCCTGGCCGGCGAAGAACTTCACGATGTCTTCCGATTTCTGAAGCGGATCAGCGGAAACGTGCGTCGAAAAAAGCACGGCCGCCAATGCAAAGGCTGAACTGGCCCACCGCATGACCATTACTCCCTGTTTGAGCGGATTTCGCTATTGTGAACCATATCAAATTTCGCGGCGGCTGTCTGTGAACAAACACACGCTGAGAGCGGCCTGCGTCTGCTACGTTTGAGGCTTGACCAGCGCCCCCGCCGGGGTTTCAGTACCTCTATTCCTAGTGAGGGCGGGCAGCCATGGCCAACAGGCTCCGGTTCAGGACGGCGCGGGATCTTTTCGGCGCTTGCCCTGCCATCGCTCGTGATATGAAGGCCACTCCCACCGACCAGCCCTCGATCGAGTTTTGCCGCGCCCTGCTGGCCGGGCGCGTCCCCGAAGAGGCAATCACATTCTGTGCTTATCTGCTGCCCGAGCGGGCCGGAGTCTGGTGGGCGCATGAGTGCCTGAGCAACCTTGCGGAGCTCCTCGGCGACAACGACCTCGAATTGCTGGCGCTTGTCCACGACTGGGTGGGCGAACCCGGCAACCCCGACCATCGCGCGGCGGTCGCCCAGGCCGTGGAGGTGCCGCCGGCAACGCCCGTTTCCTGGATCGCCCTGGCGGCTGGCTGGCGCGACGGCGGTCAGGCCATCGACCAGGCGGCGGCCGGATTTCCAGCCGCCCATGCCGTCAGCGCGGGAATCCTGGCCGGGCTGGCGCGGGTATCGCTGGCGGACCGTTTTGCCGTTCTCTCCGCCTTTGTCGAAATGGGCATCGAGATGGCGGAATTGGATGCGCAGCAGCAAGCGGCAGACGCCTATTAGATCTGTTCCGCCGACATGGAACGCCCCCCGCAGGACAACTCGATCTCGATACCGGCATGTGACCGGAGCACAGAGCAGTTGCTATTGCTTGGCGAGCGGTTCGAACTGGTCTCGATAGTGACCTAGCGTGTGCTGACG
>NZ_RZSL01000960.1:0-1508 GCF_003997355.1 Mesorhizobium sp. M1E.F.Ca.ET.041.01.1.1
CTGCCATCTGCTCACCGTGGTCTGCCCGTTTCCCATCACCGGGGCTGCGGTTGCCGAGGACGATAGCCGCGTCGACTTCGACATTCCCGATGCCGGCTTTACCAAGGAGGACGTGACGGCTAGGCTGATGGAGCTGGTGCGCGCCGACCATGCGATCTTCACGCGGCTGATCACCGACGAGGAACTGGCCGCCAATCCCAGCCTGGTGAAATCGAAGAATGTGCGACCGCCCGTCGGCACCGGCAAGATCCGCCTGGTCTGCATCGGCGAGAATGCGTCGGTCGACAGCCAGCCCTGCGGCGGCACCCACGTGAGGAGCACCGGCGAGGTCGGCGAGATCCACATCGGCAAGATCGAGAAGAAGGGCCGCGAGAACCGGCGCTTCCGCATTCGCTTCGGGCCGATGCCGGCGAATTGACGAGCCAGAACGGACGAAGTCGCGAGAGGCGGGCAGGAGCAGGAAGATGGCCGAGGACAGCCCCTTTATCGTCGACGCGGACTGGCTCGAGAAGCGATTGGGCGAGCCTGGGCTCACCATCATCGACGCCTCCTGGTACCTGCCGGCGCAGAACCGCAACGCTCACGCCGAATACGTCGCCGCCCATATTCCCGGTGCCCGCTTCCTCGACCAGGATGCCGTTTCGGACCCGGATTCCAAACTGCCGCACACATTGGCGTCGCCCCAGTACTTCGCGCAATATGTAGGTTCCATGGGTGTTTCTGCCGACGACACCATTGTCGTCTATGACGGTCCGGGCCTGTTTTCGGCGCCGCGCGCCTGGTGGATGTTCCGCGTCATGGGCGTCTTCCAGGTTTACATCCTGAACGGCGGCCTCGACCGTTGGAAAGCGGAAGGGCGGCCGGTGACGGCGGAGCACACCAGGATAGCGCCTTGCGTCTTTTATCCCGATTTCGACGCAAGCCGTGTCGTCAACCTCGACGAGATGCGCCGGATTGTCGGAAGCGGGAAAAGCCAGATCGCCGATGCGCGCTCTCCCGGGCGTTTCGCCGGAACCGACCCTGAACCGCGTCCGGGCGTCCGTTCCGGCCATATGCCGGGCGCTCGCAATGTTCCGGTCGCAGCACTTGCCGAAAATGGCGAGCTGTTGCCCGGGGACCGCTTGCGCAAGGTGATCGAGGATGCCGGCATCGATCTTTCGAAGCCGATCGTCACCTCATGCGGATCGGGCATCACCGCGGCGGCGATCACGCTGGCGCTGGAGACGCTTGGCCACACCGACAACAGGCTTTACGACGGCTCATGGACCGAATGGGGCGGGCTCGACGACACGCCTGTCGTGACGGGCAAGGAATGACGGCGATGGAAAATAGTGTGCCTAAGGATATCGAGGTCACGGTCACATTTCTGGAAATGCATGTGCCGCCGGCTGCGTCGCCGCCGCTGCCGTACAACCGCCAGATCGCGCTGCTGAGGACCAAGGACGTTCCGCTGCATTTCTACCGCTATCTGATGGATCGCGTCGGACGCAAATGGCACTGGGTCAATG
>NZ_RZSL01000961.1:0-1506 GCF_003997355.1 Mesorhizobium sp. M1E.F.Ca.ET.041.01.1.1
GGCCGATGGCGATGCCGCCGGGCGCGGTCTGCTGGACGATGGCGCCGTTGCCCATGCCGATGCCGTTGTCGCCGTTGACGGTGGTGCGCGGGCCGATCGCCACCGAATCGGTGCCGACCGCAAGCGAGTCCGAGGCCGTCGAATTGGCGTGGAAGTACATGGTCCCGGTCACCGCGAAGGAACTCAGCGCGCCCTTCAACTGGCGAAGCGTGACGGCGTCCTGGTCCGCCGTGCCGTCGGCCACGTTGGTGATCTGGCGATAGGATGTCGAGTTGCCCACCGACACGGCGCCGAGCAGCGTCAGGTCCGTGGTGTTGTAGGGAATGAGGCCGGTGCCGGAGAGGATCGAACCAGATACCGGTGCTACCGCGCGGTCCGAGACCGAGCCGGCGCCGAGCGCAACGCCGCCGAGTATCGTGGCCTGGGTGCCCCGGCCGAGCGCCAGCGAATCGCCGGCGGACGCCGTCGCCTGGTAGCCGAGCGCGGAGGAGCCGACCCCTTGTGCGAAGGCATCGGTGACCGGCAGCGTCGTGTCGTTGGTGCGCACGTAGCGGATGCCGTCGCCATTGGCGTCGGTATAGGTTGTCGAGGTATCGCCCGCGATGTTCGTAATCGCGTTGCCGAGATTGGTGATGTCGGTGGTGTTGGTGGCGATATCGGTCGTGTTCTGCGTCACCTGCTGGTTGGTGGCGAAGAGCTGCGAGCCGTTGACCGCATCGGTCGACGAGCCGCTCAGCTGCCCCGCCGCGACGTTCTGGATCTGGCGCTCCGCGCCGGCCGAGCCGACCGAGAAGGCGCCGGCCGGCGTGGTTCCGGCGAAGGTGTAGCTCACGCCGCCGATCGTCGTGCCGCCAACCGCGGTCGTGGTGCCGGACACGGCGTTCAGGCCGATCGCCACGTCGCCGGCATTGGTCGCCACGGCATTGGGGCCGATCGCGACCGAATCCGTTCCCACGGCCTGGGAATCGGCCAGAGTCGAGTTGGCGTGGAAATACTTGATGCCGCCGCCATTGTTGATGTTGGTGATCGTGCTGGCGAGACTGTCGACGGCCTGATTGGTCGCGAAGAGCTGCGAGCCGTTGACCGCGTCCGTCGAGGAACCGCTGATGCGCCCCGCCGCGAGATTGGTGAGCGTGCGTTCCGCGCCGAGCGCGCCGATACTCACCGTCGAGGTCGGAGTGGTTCCTTGGAAGGCGTAGGTCGTGCCGTTGATCACCGCGCTGGGTGTGCCGACCGCCGCGGCAGTCACCGAGCCAGAGCCCAGCGCGACATCGCCGGAGCTTGCCGTCGCGGTGGCGCCGTTGCCCAGCGCGACGTTGCCGACGAAGCCGGCGGCGCCGGCGGTGGAACCGTTGCCAAGCGCCACGGAGCCCTGTCCGATCGCCTTGTTGTTGTTGCCGATGGCGACAGCACCGTTGGCCATATTGGCTGCAGTGGCGCTCGCCGTGCCGTCGCTATTGGCGATGTTGTTGGCGCCGCCGGTGAAGGCGCCGGTGCCGCTGGCAT
>NZ_RZSL01000962.1:0-1503 GCF_003997355.1 Mesorhizobium sp. M1E.F.Ca.ET.041.01.1.1
CTCAAGGAGGCTGCCGCTCATCATCCAAAGGGAATTGAACCCGAACCCAATAAAATCGCCGCCTCTCTGGATTTCCGCCTGGATCACAAGCGTATCGGCGGGAAATTCTTCCGCCGCGATGCTCAATCCTGGCGTTAGCGAAAGAATTGACAGTAGGATCAGGGACTTGATCTGGCGCATTTTCGTCCTCCCGACATTGAGGCTCATCGGCTCTGCGGCCAAATTGAACGTCGAGAACACAGGTGATTGCCTGCGAGCTTAGGCAGATCACTATACTTGGTTCCGCCCTAATGTCCGTGCCAATTCGGGCGCACCCATCCGAGGGGCCGCTCACCACCCAAAACGGCAGTCTTTGTCGGGTACCAAGCGTCAGGCTTTCACCAGAAAAGAAACCTCAGGCGAACTTCCGTTGCGCATCCAGCGCAAGCCCAAGCCCGACCGAGCCGAACATGTCGCCTTCGATGATGGAGGCCTGCGGCACCAGTGAGAGGATCCGCCGCTTTGCCAATGGGATTGCGGTCGAACCGCCGGTGAGGAACACGGCGGTGATGGCGGAAGCGGAAATGCCGGCGTCGGCGATCGTCTGCCTGACCGTTGCGGTCACCCGGTCGATGTCCGCCCCGATCGTCTCTTCCAGACCGGCGCGCGTGATCTCGGCCGAGAAGCGCGCGCCGGGCAGCGACACCTTCACCTCGGCCGAAGATTGGTCGGTGAGCGCGATCTTGGCCCGTTCGACCAGGCCGGCCATCGCATGCCCGTAACGATGGTCGACAATATGGATGAAGCGGTCGACAAGGTTGGCCCGCTCGGCCTCGAAGCGGATCTGCCTCAGATCCGACATTGCCTTGGCGGTGTAGACCAGGTTGATGCGCTGCCAGGTCGCGAGGTCGATGAAATACCTCGCCGGCAGATTGCGTTTGTGGTCCTTGGTCCGGGTCAGATAGCCGAGCTCGGGCATGACGTGGGCGATGCTGAGCAGCCGGTCGAAGTCGGTGCCGCCGATATGGATGCCGCGATTGGCGAGGATGTCGCCCTTGCGGTCGTCCGAGCGGGCGCGCTCCGGCGAGACGCGAACGACGGAGAAGTCGGAGGTGCCGCCGCCCATGTCGACGATCAGCGCCAGCTCTTCCCGCGCGACGTTCTGTTCATAGTCGAGCGCCGCCGCGATCGGCTCGAACTGGAAGGCGATGTGCTTGAAGCTTTGCGCGCGCGCCGCCTTTTCGAGTTCGCCCTCAGCTTTCGCATCCGCCTCGGCATCGTCGTCGACGAACTGCACTGGGCGGCCGAGCACGACCCGCTCGACCGGGCCGCCGGCATCCTCTTCCAGCCGCTTCTTCAAATGGCTGATGAAGAATCCGATGATGTCGGTGAAACCGATCAGGCGCGCCTTGATGCGCGTCTTCTCGTTGGCCAGCGAACTGCCGAGAACGCTTTTCAGCGAACGCATCAGCCGGCCTTCGACGCTGTCGGTGTAGTCGGCAATGGCGCGGCGGCCGAAATAGG
>NZ_RZSL01000963.1:0-1493 GCF_003997355.1 Mesorhizobium sp. M1E.F.Ca.ET.041.01.1.1
GCTCATCGTCGGGCACTGGCTGGCGCGCCAGCCAGTGCCCGACGATGAGCGGTTCGCGATCGAGCGGCATGTGCGCGAACTCGATCGGCTTGCCGAGGACTTGGCGACCCTCGACCGGGAGATTGCCGAGACCACGCTGGACGATCCAGCGATCAGGCGTCTGCTCACCATCACCGGCGTCAACCTGGCCGTGGCAGCGGGGCTGATGGCGGCGATCGGCGACATCGCTCGCTTCAAGAGCCCTCAGAAGCTGGTCAGCTATTTCGGCCTCAATCCGCGTGTGCATCAGTCGGGCCTCGGCGCCGCCCATCATGGCCGGATCAGCAAGGTCGGACGCAGCCACGCCCGCGCGATGCTGGTGGAGGCCGCCTGGGCGGCCGCTAAGGCCCCGGGTCCGCTGCATGCGTTCTTCGTCCGTATCCGGGCCAGGCGCGGCCATCAGGTTGCCGCAGTCGCTGTCGCGCGCAAGCTGACGGTTCTATGCTGGCATCTGCTGACGAAGGAGGAGGACTACCTCTGGGCGCGACCAAGTCTCGTCGCCCACAAGGTGCGCAGCATGGAATTGCAAGCCGGCAAGCCGCAGAAGAAAGGCAACAGTCGCGGACCCGCGTATGCCTACAATGTCAGGGAACTCCGGAACCAGGAGATGCGCGTAGCCGAACAGGCCCAGAAGGGCTACGAACACTTTGTCGAGGCTTGGCGCCCGCGCCCGCCAAAGGAAAGGGCGCGCGGGCGCCTCAATCCGGCAAGGCATGAATAAGGCTGCCCGGCGGCGCTTTCAGCCGATGCGCCACGCTTCGCCACGAGGTCGCCCGCGCCGTTGAAGAATACCACGACCGGAAAGAAAGCGCTTGTCGATCTCATCCGTGGTGTAGACGATCCTGCGGACCTCGTCGGGGAAGGCGAAGAACGGGATGACCTCGCTCCATGCGCGCCGCCAGCTCTGGCCGATGGCGGGATAGCGCAGGCCCCAGGGGCCGGTCTCGAACGCCGCCAGCGCCTTTTCGGCGGCATCGGCATCGACGGCGCGATAGATTTCCTTGAGTGCCGTTGCAAGCCCTCTGCGGTCCTTCCAGGACACGAAGTCCATGGAGTTGCGCAGCAGGTGGACGATGCAGGTCTGTACGACCGCCTCCGGGAACACGGCGGTGATCGCGTCCGGGAAGCCTTTCAGGCCATCGACGACAGCCAGCAGGATATCTTCTGTGCCGCGGTTCTTGAGTTCGTTCATCACACGCAGCCAGAACTTGGCGCCTTCATTCTGCTCGAGCCATAGGCCCAACACCTCCTTAGCGCCGTCGGCTCGGACGCCCAGGGCAATATGGATAGCCTTGTTGCGGACCATACCTTCATCGCGGATCTTGACCCGGATCGCATCGAAGAAGACCAGCGGGTAAATCGGATCGAGCGGTCGTTGCTGCCAGGTGGCGACTTCGTCGAGCACGGCATCCGTCACCGTTGAGATCAGGTCGGGCGAGACATCGATGCCGTAC